>JAQIBQ010000100.1 GCA_027859005.1 Prolixibacteraceae bacterium
ACCTTGCTTAGTAGTAAGTTGTATGATTTGGTTATTGATCAACAACCAATAAGTGCTTCGGATTACATAAATGAAATTGTAAAAACTCTTACTAATTTTAGTAAAAAATAATAAACGGATGAAATGAGCATCTAATTAATAATCACCTTTTTTATCACATTTAAATGATTATTTATTAGTTGATATTTACAGCCGACAAAAAAAATAAACGGATGAACAACATTTTTAAAGGTACAGGACCAGCAGTTATAACACCATTTAAAAATGACGACCTATTGGTTGACTATGACGCGTTAGGTCGTATTCTCGATTTCCAGATAGGAAATGGGATTGATTTTGTTGTAGCGCTTGGAACTACAGCAGAGACAGTTACACTTACACATGACGAGCGTCATAAAGTATATCAATTTATTAAACAGCGAATTAATAAGCGAATACCTTTAATGGTTGGTTTTGGTAGTAATAATACTGAAGAGGTATTGGATCACATAAAATCGGCCGATTTCGATGGAATTGATGCTATCCTATCTGTTGTGCCTTATTATAGTAAACCTTCGCAAGAGGGTATCTTTCGTCATTTTATGGCAATTGCTGAAGCTAGTCCAGTTCCTATTATGCTTTACAATGTTCCTTCACGCTGCGGAGCAAACATGACAGCAACAACCACATTGCGTTTGGCAAATGCCTCTGATAAGTTTATCGGAATTAAAGAAGCTTCAGGCGATATTGAGCAAATAAAAGAAATAATTGAAAATGCACCTGAGGGCTTTGGTGTATTAAGTGGTGACGATGCAATGATTGAGGAAGTTACTTCAATAGGTGGTGAGGGTGTAATTTCTGTAATGGCAAATGCATTTCCTGCAGAGATAGTTAAACTGACAAACCTTGCAAGGAATAAATCTGAAGGTGCTTTGGCTTTACAAAAAAGTTATATTGAAATAATTGACTTGCTTTTTGTGGATGGTAACCCTGCTGGAGTGAAAGCGGTATTGTCCCAAAAAGGAATGATTGACAATATTTTGCGTTTGCCTCTTTGTCCAGTTAGTGATGAAACATTTAAAAAAATAGCAACAATCTTATAGTTATAACGCTATTTAATAAAATATAAAAGCTACAACCATATGGTCGTAGCTTTTTTGTTTGCCTGCAAGGCAAACCATTCCTTCAGTTTGCATGAAAACTGTTTCGCCTAATCTGAATTAAGACAATGCGAATCCAAGTGTGCTGCAGGTAACTGCAGGGTGTGAAGAAAGCAAAATAAATTTATTTAGTATGAATTGCGCAACTGATACTAAGTGGGAGTCAATTGATTTTATTGGGCAAAAATCAAGAATGTTTAGGATTTCTTAATTGAAAGATATAATATATTGCTTCGCAGACTAACTTTTTATTCACAGATCGAAATTTAAAGGTGTTCATGATTTGCGCTACGCTCCAATTGCACGAGCTCAAAAACTTAGGAAAAAGCCCTGGCTGCCTAAAAAATAATTGGCTTGTTATTATCTAAACTAAGTTCGACAGGGTGATCTTTTTTAACAAGTAATCCCGAGTCCTCGGGATGATTTCTTGCAAACTTCTTCATCATGACAAATACGAAGTATTCATGAGTACCTTAAGTTTTAATCCGCGAATAAAAGTTTGAGCCCAGCCGGCTAGAGGCGATATGACAAAAGAGGCCAGGTAGTTTACCTTATTAAGTAAAGATTTTGTCTGGTAAAATTTACAATTTAGTATTATTCAAAAGAATTTCTCGAGGACTTTGAATCGAGGTTCCGATTTGACTTCTCCACCCGAAAGTTGAACTGATCCGAAGAAAGGCTTAGCAAGTTTGTGGAATGTAATGCAAGTAAACCGATTTTGGCATGTATTTGGGGTGAGGTTGCAAAAAGTGCCGATGCCCAAAGTCCGAATACTTTTACATGTTATAACGAACGGCTTCGCAAGCAGGAAGGTTTGTTTAACGAGGGAAGCCTTTATCCTCGTTCTTTTTTTAAGAGGGACTAAGCAGAAACCAAGGAAGTAAGACCGCAGGAATAGATTGGATAAGTGTTAAATAATTTAAGAAACTCTTAAGCGATAACCCGTGCCAATTCCACGAAGAATTGAAAAGTGGTAACTATAAGCCACAAGCAGTAAAACGTGTTTACAGCGAAAAATAAGATGGGAGTGAATGCCCACATGGCATTTCAGCACTAAGAGACCGTGTTGTTCAACAAGCTTTGTTAAACGTTTTGCAACCTATCTTCGAACAAGAATTTCATCCTTCAAGCTATGGTTATCGACCCAATCTGTCGGCGCACCATCACCATGCATTAGCCAAAGCCGAACGCTTTACGAGGCATTACCGACTCGACCATTTGGTTGATATGAACTTCTCAAAGTGTTTCAACTCTTTAGAACACGGATTAATCTTATCATCGGTCAACGAGAAAGTAAGTGACGGTAAGTTATTGAACCCGATAAGAAGTTTTTTGAAATCAGGGATTGTTGAAAATTGAAAATTAACACAATAGAAATAGGCAGTCCTCAAGGCGGAATCATATTTTTGATTTTGTGCTGAATATGCTTTAGCATGAGCCGTGTAAGAGGTCCGTACGCACGGTTCTGTAAGAGGGGGAAATATGGAATGAATTATTTTATTCTATATTTACCCTACCTGATTATCTTAAATTTCAGTTATTGAAGTATGAAAAAACTTTTCAATCAGATACAAGAAGATTATCAACGGAAATATGGTGAAATCCTCATCATTAAAAACTCAAGTTTCATAGGTGGTGGCTGTATTAGCCAAACATCCAAAATTGAAACGAACATAGGCAACTTATTTTTAAAGTGGAACAATACTATTGCTGACGATTTATTTGTTCGTGAAGAAGAATCGTTGAATGAATTCTACAAGTATTCTAATGAGTTTATTGTGTTTCCAAAACCACTACTATCGAAGAAAGTTAATCTACTGCCAGGTTATTTATTAACTACATTTTTAATACAAGGACAAAGTGGAAACGATGATGAAAAATTAGGCAGGGGTTTAGCAAAATTGCATCAATGCTCTAACAATTGTTATGGCTTTCAACATAACAATTACTGCGGAGCAACGGAACAAGACAACTCTTATCAATCAAATTGGATTAGCTTCTATATTGAAAATAGAATAGAGCATATTGTACATCTTATTCAAAACTCCAGAAGTTGGTATGAATCGGATCAAATTATTTTAGATTGTTTTTTGAAGGTTGTTCCGAATCTTTTGGATTATCCACACAGCCCTGCATTAATTCATGGCGATTTATGGTCGGGGAACTATATGTACACCAATCAGGCACCTGCGCTAATTGATCCCTGTGCAAGTTACTGCGACCGTGAATTTGAAATGGGAATTATGACCATGTTTGGAGGCTTTTCGCAAAGAGTTTACGATGCATACAATGAAGCATATCCTTTGGAAAAAGGCTGGAAAGAACGCAATTTAATTTATCAGCTTTACCATGTACTCAACCATTATTATTTATTTGATGGATATTATAAGCAGCAAGCTTTAGCTATAATGAATAGATTTATTTAGTTTTGATTCGATATGAAAATCCATTGCCCCAACTAAGAGTAACAATCCCAACTAATGTCGCAACTTACAATCTATAAAGCCTCAGCCGGATCGGGTAAAACCTATCGATTAGTTGTAGAATACCTAAAATTATTGGTTGCAAATCCATATAATTATAGGCATGTTTTAGCGGTAACCTTTACCAATAAAGCAACAGCTGAAATGAAAGAACGAATCCTACGCGATTTATATGCAGTATCAATTCAGGCCGACGAGAAAATGATGCAAACCTTAAAAGATGAAACGGGTATTTCTGAGACTAAAATACTGGTAAATGCTCAGCTTGCATTGGCAAATATATTGCACGATTACGACCGTTTTTCAATCAGTACAATCGATAGTTTTTTTCAACGTATATTGCGCTCTTTTGCTCGCGAAACAGGCTTGTACGGAACTTACGAAGTTGAACTCGATCAGGATGCCGTTTTAGAGGAAGCATGTGACCGATTGCTCATGAGTGTAGAAGATGATATTGAGTTGCGGAATTGGTTATTAACCATGTCGGAAGATCAATTGGGAGACGGAAAAAATTGGCGCATAAACGATAAAATACTAGAACTAGGTAAAGAGTTACAGCAGGAAGCATTCCAACAATACATGGTGTATCAGGAGTCACCAGAAGCGGAACGTGCTAAACTGAAGCAACTAAAAAGCGAATTGCAGAAAACCCGTAAATGGTTCGAAAGCGAAATACGCGCTTTTGGTAAACGTGGCCTTGATTGTATTAGCGCTGCTCATTTGCATTGGACTGATTTTAGTGGAGGTTCTCGTTCGTTTGTGAATTACTTTAACCATTGGTTTGAGTTTAAACCTGATAAGTTGAATCCCACAAAAACAATGTTGGCAGCTGCTGACGATACTGAAAAATGGCTAACTAAAAAGAGTGAAAAAAGAGAGTTAATAATTGATTGTGTAGAAGGAGGACTTAAGCAGATTTTAAATGATACTCTTGCCTTTATTGAACTCAATAGTAAAGAATATACTACTGCAATTGAACTGTATAAATATATTTATGCCTTGGGTGTATTAACTACTTTATCGGCCAAGGTTCGTGAAATTGGACAAGAGAAAAACACACTGCTTTTAAGTGAAGGAAACATGTTGTTGCGCGGTATTATTGGGAATAACGATGCACCTTTTGTTTATGAAAAAACCGGTACTTATTATCGCTATTTTATGATTGATGAGTTTCAGGATACTTCGGTTACTCAATGGGCAAATTTTAAACCCTTGGTGAGTAACTCATTGGCAGAAAATAATCCGAACCTTATTGTTGGCGATGTTAAACAATCGATATACCGATGGCGAAATAGCGATTGGCAGCTTTTAAATAAACACATAAAACAAGAACTAAACACTTTCGCAATTCAAGAAACGGCACTTGAATCGAATTGGCGTAGTAGCCATAATGTTGTACGGTTTAATAATGTTTTTTTTGGTTGTAGTAGGACGATACTTCAAGATGACTTTAATAACGACATAGGCGAGCAATCTAATCCAATACTAGAAGAATACAAAACCACAATTTTAGATGCTTATTCCGATGTTGTACAGAAAGAAGCAAGTAGCGAAAAAGGAGGCTTTATCCAGTGCGAATTTCTCGATAAGGATAAATCGGAATATGAATTTCAAACTCTAGATCGAATAATTGAGGCAATTAAAGAAGTTCAGGATAAAGGGTATAAAGCCGGTGATATTGCCATTTTAGTGAAAAAAAATAAACAAGGGAAGAAAATAGCGGAAGCGCTTTTAAACCAAAAAAAGAAAAAGGAAAAGTATACTTTTGAAGTGATTTCCGACGATACCCTTTTTATTGATAGTTCGGCAACTGTTCGGTTTATCGTGAATTTAATGCGCTTTATTCTCACTCCATCCGATCAGGTAATTCAGGCTACAATTGTTTATGAATTTGCAAGTAATATATTGCCTGAATTGATTAGAGAAAATAAAATACCACCAAGAATTGTAGATAAAGGCCAGCAACAATTAAGTTTCGACCATATTCCAGATAAGAAACATTATTTTATCTCAGACGAAGTACAAAACGATTATTTCCCATTTTTCAAAAAAGATAAGAATGAATCAATTGATCAAAATTGGTCACATTTATCGTTGGTGGATTTAACCGAAGTTTTAATCAATCAATATTACCTTAATCGTTTGCCAGGAGAGCAAGCCAATTTGCAGGCTTTTAAGGATGTTGTTAACGATTTTTCAAAACGAGAAAGTGGAAACCTTCATAAATTTTTAGAATGGTGGAATCAGTTTGGTGAAAAAGTAAAATTGCAGACAGCTGGTCAGCGCGATGCAATAAGAATAATGACCATTCATAAATCGAAAGGATTAGAATTCCCTGTTGTTATACTCCCTTTTTGCGATTGGTCAATTGTTCCCGATTCAAAAAAAACAAACATCATGTGGTGCGAAACGGAACAAACAAAATACAATCAGTTTCCAATTCTACCTGTTAAATTTTCAAAAAATATTAAGAACTCACATTTCTCTCAGAATTATTTTACCGAAACATTACTTTCTTATATCGATAATTTGAATGTGCTTTATGTTGCTCAAACTCGTGCAGTAAAGGGGCTTTATCTATTTACGCAGGATATAGAGAAACAAGCTTCACTAAGCATCAGTGGATTAATTGGAAAAGTAATAAAATCGAATGTCGATAATTTGTCAATTCCACAGAAAGTCACTGAAAGTGTATATAGTTGTGGCGAATTGAAATTGAAAAAAGGAGAGGAAATAAAAACCGAAAAAGAAGTAAATCTCTCAGAAAGTATTTCTACGCATCAGAAAATAGGAGAGGCATTGAGACTAAGAAAAAACTACGACGAATTTTTAGATGAAAAAAAGAATAGTAAAATAGTTAAAGTAAACCAAGGCAAAATAATTCACGAAATACTTTCATTTATCGACACCGAAAGCAATATCGAAAAGGCTTTGTTTAAGATGAGGATCTCGGGAAAAATTGAAGAAGGTGAAATCGAAAGTTATCGAAAACAACTAACTATTTTATTTTCAAATTCAATGGCCAAAAATTGGTTCAATGGAACTTTCAACGTTTTGAACGAAACTACCATTATTGAACCAGGCTTTGTTCTCACTCGGCCCGATAGGGTAATGATTCAAAACGAGAAGGTTGTTATTGTTGATTATAAGGCAACAGATAAAGTGAATGCTTCACATCAGCGACAAGTGCAAGGCTATATCGATACCGTTGAAAGGGTTGGATATTCTAATGTTGAAGGTTATGTTTGGTATTTAAAATCAAATCAAATATTGAATGTTGAAAACGATTATTGATATGGAGAAAAAGTATAGGTGCAAAGATTGCAATTGGGTTGGTAGCGAAGAAGAGCTCGAACATGAAGAGGTAGAATCTTGTATGGGCAACGACGAAATCGAAATTTGTCCAAAATGCGGAAGCATGAATGTTAGTTAAAGAATTAGATTACTTATCAATTCATTTTTCATAATTTGAACTCTTACAGTCCTTTTACGTTTTTAATCTATTAATAGTATTGATTGATGAGTTTCAGAAAAGGTCTTTTATTATTCCTCCTATTTTTTACTTCATTTGGGTATTCACAAACGGGTATAAATCTCCATTTGGGCACTTCGCCTTGGCATATTGTTCACAATTTTGATGACATTTCTAGACCCATGTCATTAGCATATTCAGGCGGGCTGCAATTTGAACAATCGTTAGCAAGTAATGGTTTTGGTATCGTAACTGGAATTGAATACACCTATTCTCAACCAGGAACATCCTATGCTGATTTAACCGATAAATTAAATTTATTAGCCGTAGTTTACGAAGAAAAAATAAACAAAGACTTTATCAATTCAATGCATCACGAGCTTACTGTTCCAGTGATGTTTGTTTTTTACCATGGTGGATTACGAACAAGCATTGGGGCATCTTATAGTCGTTATTTTTTTGAAGAAAAGGGTAGCCCCAGAATTTATCGTGGTGTTGATGATTTTGGTTTAAGAGCAATGACAGGGGCGCGTATTTCTAAAAGGATTATTTTTTCTTTTGGCTATTATTACGGACTGAATCAGATCTTAGCCTATCATGCTCCTGTAAGTGACGATTTTATTGGGGTTCCTATTAAAGGCAATATGCAGCAATTTAAAATATGCATTGGTATTTCATTATTTAATAAAATGGATAATGATATCTATTACTTAGGCCGATAACAATAGTTCGATAAATTTTCACAATAGGTTGATTATAAGAGTAATAAAAACCTAGTAGTAATTTATATAACTCGCTGTTATTCAGTGTTCTATTATCTAATTAATGGTTAAAGCCCTGCAATTTGCTTCCAGCGATTTTCAATTCATTGCAGCTACTTTCAGTTTCTATAAACTTTTGTTTTCATTGACCGAAGACAGGAGACCGAAGAGTGAAAGGTGTGTTGAATGTTTTTTTCCGTCTTCCGTCTTCCGTCCATTTCTCAATTTGTTTTATTGAATTCCATTCGATTTTTAAACCTATGTATTTCCAATGCATAGTGGTTTAGTTTTTGTCTCATTACTCATATCTCAAAATCTATTGGATAAGTTTTGAGCACAAAAAAACCCGACTGAAACAATCGGGTTTTTTAATTATAAATTCAAGTTTCGCACTTCAGAATATCTTATTAAAATCCGATGAGATTCATGTTAGCTTCAGTACATATTTGTCTGTTTGTCTGCTCATTAATCATTCCATTTGTTGTCGAACCAACAAGGCGCTAGATAACAATTATTTGAAAATAATCAGATCTACTTATAGGTAGAAAAGCCAGAGGAATAATATCGGATTGTGCTA
>JAQIBQ010000493.1 GCA_027859005.1 Prolixibacteraceae bacterium
AGATTTTGTAACAAAATTGAGCCAGATGTCTCCCTATCATATGCTCGGTTTTTTCTTTGCTGGACTTTTATATGCCTTTATGCCCCGCCAGAAAATTGAAAAGTACTTTAGTGGCAAGCCATTAAAATCTTCTGTATTGGCATCTTTATTTGGCGTTCCTCTACCCCTCTGCTCTTGCGGTGTAATTCCAACAGGAACTGCACTGTATAAAAATGGGGCATCGAAAGGTGGAACCGTATCCTTTCTTATTTCTACACCACAAACAGGAGTTGATTCAATCTTAGCAACTTTTTCATTATTAGGTCTTCCTTTTGCAATTATTCGTCCTCTTGCTGCCTTAATTACCGGAATAACAGGGGGATTAATAACAAGCCGTTTTACAAAGAAAGAAGATGCAAAAGCAAAACCATATAAAGAACAAATACAACCTGAAAAAAGCTTTGCTCAAAAAGTTAAAAATGTATTTAAATACGGATTTGTTGAATTCATTCAAGACATCTCCAAATGGTTGGTCATTGGATTAGTTTTGGCAGCAATTATATCAGCACTTATTCCCGACAATTTTTTTAATGTCTTAAATTTATCGCCCTTCCTACAAATGTTAATGATTTTGGTGGTATCGATCCCATTATATATATGTGCCACAGGAACCATTCCTCTCGCTGCAGTTTTATTACTCAAAGGAATAAGTCCCGGAGCTGCATTTGTTTTGCTCATGGCCGGTCCGGCAACTAATGCAGCAACCATTACTATGATTGGAAATGTACTTGGAAAACGCAGCTTGTTTACATATTTAGGGACAATTATTGTTGGAGCTCTTTCAGTTGGATTAATAATTGACTATGCGCTACCTTCTGAATGGTTTACCCAAATTGCTAGCGAACATTTGGCACATAACCACGGACAACAAATTGCTTGGTGGCAAATTGCTTCAGGAGTAATTCTGGTAGCACTTATCATAAATGGATACATACAACGCTATCTTTCATCTAAACAAAATAAAATGGAACCAATAAATTATAAAATTATGAATGTTAAAACAATCAAAGTAGACGGCATGACTTGCAACCATTGCAAAGCGAATGTAGAAAGCAACCTCGAAAAACTCGATTTTATTTCAAGTGCAAAAGTTAACTTAAGCGATAAATCGGTAACCATTGAAGGTGATGCAATTGATATCGAAAAAGCAAAAGAAACCATTACATCACTAGGTTATAAAACAATCTAATTTTCTCTAATGTCATTTTAACACCACATTAACAAACTGTTTGCTAGAACTAAAATTTGTTGCAACAAAGAATAAAAACAATTGTTCTAAAATCAAATACCAAAACAGTTGAACAAATTACAAACCTGAATAAGCAAATTAAACATCAAACCAAAAAGTAAAGAAATACACAAGCATTCAATAGCTTATCTTCATATCTACAAAAGTTCGTTTCTTTTAAACAAGATGATCTTTGGCATTTCTAGCACCCCCACTTTAAAAGCTCCTTTCAAATAAATTCTTCAAACTCAGAAGAAACATATCAATTTCAGTTGTTTCTCATTCTATCTTTTGTTAAATTTCAAAGCCATTTGCAATCTATATAAATGATAAAAATGGTTTTATAATCTTTGATGAACTCATACTTGTTTTATCTGTTCATTATTAGTTAAACAAATGCAATATCTATAACTCCTAAAAGAACCATTTATAATATGGATCAAAAATTAAAGGAACTTACCGAGAAACTCTTTAACGAAGGAGTTTCAAAAGGAAATGAGCAGGCAAATCAAATCATTGCCGATGCTAACCAGAAATCAGATGAAATTATTGCCAATGCCGAAGCTAAAGCAAAAACAATTGTTGCTGAAGCTGAAAAAAAAGCAGCCGATCTCGATAAAAACACAAAATCGGAATTGCAATTGGCTAGTGGTCAAATGGTGAATGCCTTGGAACAAGAAATTACGAACTTGGTAAATGGCAAAATTGTTACATCAACAATTAAAAACGCAACCAACGACACCGCATTTATTCAACAGTTGATACTTGCTGCCGTTACCAATTGGGCAAAAAAACAAGATTTATTAGTTGTGGTTTCTCCTGCTAATAAAAAGGAAGTTGAATCTTATTTTGCGTCTCAAGCAAAGAACTTACTCGACAAAGGATTAACAATTAAATCAGCAAATAATATTAAAGCTGGTTTTCAGGTAGGCCCTGCCGACGGTAGCTATAAAGTGAGTTTTACACAATCCGACTTTATAGAATTCTTCAAAGAATTTATCAGCCCCAAAGTAGTTGAACTCCTTTTCAATAGGAAATAATCGGTTATGGGAAAATATTATTACCTGATATCCGGATTACCTGAACTTCAGCTCGACGACCAAAAACTTAAGCTTTCATTGGTCGAATTTAAAACTGAATTATCAGAAAACCTTTCTGCATCCGATCTGACCCTCATTGGCTATTTCTTTATGCAATTCGATAATGCGAATATGCTTAAGGTACTTGAAAACAAAAATGCAGAACTTGATCAACGGGGAAACCTCAATAGTGAACAACTATTCGAGATATTAGCACAATTCGATGAAACCGACGAACCTAATCATCCCTTAATTTATCCTTATTTTAAAAAAATAATTCCTGCCTACCAGGCCGAACAAGCTTTGTACAAAGGAATGAGCTGGGAAGACCAAATGGCTTCGGTTTATTTCGATTATGCAAAAGAATGCAAAAATGAATTTGTTTCAGATTGGTACCAATTCAACCTCAACATTACAAATATACTAGCTGCTGTTAATTGCTCTAAATTCGGATTCGATCGTAAAACGTCGATAGTTGGAAGCGGTGAAATTGCCGATGCAATTCGTTATAGCAATGCAAAAGATTTTGATATTGCTCACACATTCCCCGAAGTTGATGAAATTTTAAGCATTGCCGAAGAAAGTGACATTTATGAACGCGAACGCAAAATCGATTTATTGAAATGGAATTGGTTGGAAGAAAAAGGATTCTTTCATTATTTCGATGTGGAACATTTGTTCATTTACCTCCTTCGTTTAGAATTGCTTGAACGTTGGGTGCGTTTAGAAAAGGAAACAGGGTTACAGGTATTCCGCGAAATGATTGGAGCATTGCAACACTCCTTTGAATTCCCCAACGAATTCACTATTAAAAAAGTAAAATAATAAAATGCACTGTTTAAGTCCCCTTCAGGGGATTTAGGGGTATAAAGCAATAAAATATTATGGCAACTAAAGGAACAGTAAAAGGTATTATAGCCAACCTGGTAATTGTTGAAGCCGATGGCCCAATATCTCAAAATGAAATTGCTTTCATTCAAATGAGCGATACGCAACTCATGGCCGAGGTGATAAAAGTTATTGGGTCCAACACATACATTCAAGTGTTTGAAAGTACCCGTGGCGTTAAAGTGGGCGACAATGTTGAATTTGCTGGTCACATGTTGGAAGTTACGCTCGGACCTGGAATTTTATCGCGTAACTACGATGGACTCCAAAACGACTTGGATAAAATGACTGGCATTTTCTTAAAGCGTGGAGAATACACCTATCCCTTAGATGCCGATAAACTATGGGACTTCACTCCTATCGCGAAAGAAGGCGACGAAGTACAGGCCAGCTTTTGGTTAGGCCAGGTTACTGAAAACCACCAACCCCATAAAATAATGGTACCCTTCGTTCTGAAAGGAAACTATTTTGTAAAAACAATTGTGGCTGCTGGTGATTATAAAGTTAACGATACAATTGCCGTTTTACTCGATCAGGAAAACAACGAAATTCCGGTTACAATGGTGCAAAAATGGCCTGTTAAAAAGCCAATTAAAGCCTACAACAATAAACCTCGTCCGTTTAAACTTTTTCAAACAGGCTACCGTTCTATCGACTTCTATAATCCACTATTAGAAGGTGGTACAGGTTTCGTTCCAGGACCATTTGGAACAGGAAAAACAGTATTTCAACATACCGTTTCGAAACAAGGTGAGGCCGATATTGTTGTTATTGCTGCATGTGGCGAACGTGCCAACGAAGTGGTTGAAGTATTTACCGAATTCCCAGAAATTATCGATTCACGCACGGGCCGTTCCTTAATGGAACGAACCACAATTATTGCCAACACTTCGAACATGCCAGTTGCTGCTCGTGAAGCTTCGGTATATACTGCTATGACCATTTCGGAATACTACCGAAACATGGGTTTAAAAGTGCTGCTTTTGGCCGATTCAACTTCACGTTGGGCGCAAGCTTTACGCGAAATGAGTAACCGCTTAGAAGAGCTGCCCGGACAAGATGCTTTCCCCGTTGACCTTTCGGCCATTATTGCCAACTTTTATGCACGTGCCGGCTACGTTGAATTGAATAACAAACAAACCGGTTCAGTTACCTTTATTGGAACCGTATCACCAGCTGGTGGTAACTTCAAAGAACCAGTAACCGAATCGACCAAAAAAGCTGCCCGTTGTTTTTGGGGCTTACAACAACAACGCGCCGATAGCAAACGCCATCCGGCTTTTAGTCCGCTCGATAGTTATTCAAAATACATAGAATACCCTGAATTTAAAGCCTGGGTAAAAGAAAATATTTCAGAAGGTTGGATTGATGTGGTGAACGAAGCCAAAACAATTATGCAACGTGGAACCGAAGTAGCCGAACAAATTAACATTTTGGGCGACGATGGTGTGCCTGTAAATTACCACATTGTTTTCTGGAAATCGGAACTACTCGATTTTACTTTCCTTATGCAAGATGCTTACGATCCAATTGAACGAAATACACCGCTCGACAGAATGGAATTTATGGTTCGTATTGTAATGGGAATATGCAATTCGGAATTCGAATTTGAAGATTTTAATGAAGTTGCAGCATTCTTCCGTTCGCTAATCAACCAAATACGTCAGATGAATTATACCGAATTCCAATCGGAAGAGTTTAAAGCGTACGACGAAAAAATTAAAAGTATAATCGAAGATCAAAAGGCAAACTAGTTATGACGAAAGCTTTTCAAAAAATATACACACAAATTACACAGTTGACCAAAGCGACGGTAACGTTAAAGGCAACGAACGTGGGCTACGAAGAATTGGCAACCATTAACGGACAGCTGGCGCAGGTGGTAAAAATTATTGGCGAAGAAGTAACCTTACAAGTTTTTGGTGGTACCGAAGGAATTCCAACCAATGCCGAAGTTGTATTTTTAGCAAAATCACCTAGTTTAAAAGTGAGTGATCAGTTAGCTGGCCGTTTCTTCAATTCATTGGGTCATCCTATTGATGGAGGGCCAGAAGTTGAAGGCACCGAGGTATTTATTGGTGGTCCTTCTGTGAACCCGGTTCGTAGAAAAATGCCTTCTGAGCTAATTGCTACAGGTATTGCTGGTATTGACCTGAATAACGCATTGGTTACCGGACAAAAGATTCCATTCTTCGCCGATCCCGATCAACCTTATAACGAAGTAATGGCAATGGTAGCTTTACGTGCCAATGCCGATAAAATTATTTTGGGTGGAATGGGTTTAACCAACGACGATTATTTATTCTTTA
>JAQIBQ010000514.1 GCA_027859005.1 Prolixibacteraceae bacterium
TTCAAAGACACAACTTGAAAAGAAAACAATTTCGGCTATTTATCTAATATCACTCTTGTTTTTTATTGATGAAATTAGGAAAAAGACCTTTTGCCCTGATAGCGTTGTTCAAATTATAGCTCTTCTACCAAATTTTTTTTTACATCATTTTGTTGAAAATATAAATAATGATGAACGAAAACAATTAGTACAATTGTTAAATAATTTTGACATAACTTCATTAGATATATTACCACCGAATAATGAACATTTGTCTTCAGTGGAAATCGATGAGATTAGTGGACAGGCATCATTTTTTTCATTTATTTTCGGACAGGACCAATTAAGTTCAAGAACAATTCATGAATCGAATGCTAATCTGTTATTCTTAATAAAAGAAGTTGTTGATTGTGGAATGAACTCAGAAATTCAGCTAAATGGGAACAGGGATTATACTTATATAACAGGATGCCTTATGTCTCTTCTAAAAGACAGGGCATTGGTTAAAGATGATTTTACAACTCAAACTTCAACTCACAATACCGTATATATATTTAATAGAAAAAAAAGTAGAGGGTCAGAATATGGTATTGGTACATACATTTATGAGTTGACAAAGAGCTTGGAGAATTATCCATTAAATATAAAAGTAATTCAACTTCTTTCTGATAAAGAGGAATTTATTATAGAAGATCATATCTGGCATATCCCAGAGGTTAAATCAAATGGTAAACCGATTTTAATTAACAATGTATATTTTAGGTCAATAGCCAAAATCTTAAAGTTGCATATTAAAGATCCTGGTGGTTTAATTTTTCATTTAAATTATATGGATGATTATCATTTAGCCTTTTACTTACGGGAAATATTTGAATGCAAGCTTTTACTTACCATGCATTACATGGATTGGACTTTTAGCTTGCAAGGTGATCTGGCTAAAATAAAGAAAATATTAGCAAAGCCTGAAGACTCAGTTATTTCAGAATTGGATAAAATAGCATTAGGTTTATTTCAAAAAGACAAGTTGCTATTAAACTATGTTGATCAAATTATTTGCTTGGCTGAATATGCCAGTAATATTCTAAATCAAGACTATGGCATTGATAAGCATAAATGTATAATTATAAATAATGGAATATCTGATGTGAAGGAGTCACGTATTTCGGAACTACGATCAGTTCTAAAACACAATTATTATATTGGTAACAGAGAAAAAATCATACTCTATGCTGGTCGATTGGATGAAGTAAAAGGAGTAAAATACTTGATCAAAGCTTTTAAAATTGTTTTAGAAAAAGAACCCGATTGCCGTTTGTGGATTGTAGGTGATGGTGCCTATAATCCTATTCTTAGAGAGGCCAAAGAACTTTGGAATAAAATATGTTTTACCGGACAGATAAGTAGAGATGAACTTTTCCAATTGTATCGTATCACAGATATAGGAGTCGTTCCATCTTTATTTGAGCCCTTTGGTTATGTTGCAGTAGAAATGATGATGCATGGATTGCCTTTGGTCGTTACTGATACTAGCGGGTTAAGTGAAATTGTCGCTGAGGGTATTACTGGTTTTAAAATTCAATTAATTAATAAGAACAATATAAATGAAGTTGATATTGATCTTTTTGCTCAAAAGATTATACATCTGTTGCAGCATCCTGAACAATTGAAAACCTTCGGGAGAGAAGGAAGGAAAAGATATCTTCAAAAATTCACATCGAAAATAATGTGTGATAAAATGATAAGTTGCTATCAAAACTTAATGCAACCTGAATCATCCGAAAATATTTTAATGTCCTGAATTTAAAACAAATGATCTGAGCATATGTAATCGAATGTATTTCACTTATATTTTACGTTATAGCTGATTAAATAATGGATTGACCATAATATTTTAATTGCAGTTTTATATTCTGCATATATACTTTTAATCCTGTAAAAATTAAAAATGAGCATTGAAATTCCCAAAATAATACATCAGATTTATGAAAGTAAAGCAGGAAATAAGCCACCTGAATTATTGTTGAAAATATCTGAAAGCTGGCTAGAATTTAACCCTGAATGGACCTATAAATTCTGGGGCACTTTGGAAATTGATACCTTTTTAGAAAAACATCATCCTCATTTTATCGATTTTTATCGCAGCTTTAACTATGATGTACAGCGTTGGGATGTTATAAGATATCTGTTTTTATATCATTATGGCGGAGTGTATGTCGATTTTGATTACGAATGTTTGGAACCAATCGATTTGATTCTTGAAGGTAAAACTTGTTGTTTTGGTTTTGAACCAACTTCACATAGTCAGTTTGTAAATAAGAAACACATTATCAGTAATGCTTTTATTTCTTGTATTCCACAACATCCATTCTTAAAATGTATTCTCGAAGAAATAACGGCATCAACAGCTATTTTCTCCGACTATGTTAATAAGTTTCATTTTGTAATGGAAACAACAGGACCATATATGATAAACCGTGTTTTTGAAACCTATAAAAGTAAAGAAAATGTTTCGCTTTTACCTTCTGAATTGATCTGTCCCCTTTCTAAATGGGAGGTCGATTTGGTTGAAACTGGTAACGCAACAGAAGAGATTACCGAAAAAATTGAAAAAG
>JAQIBQ010000531.1 GCA_027859005.1 Prolixibacteraceae bacterium
TAATTCCTCCGAAAACCCTTGTTTTACCTTTGTCGCCTGTGTTAGTATATATTTTCATCTAAAAAAGTTTTATAGATTATCACGATTTTCGAAGTTATTGTTTTTGAATAATAATTCAATTACTAATCTAAAAATAGCGCCCATGTTGGTGAGATTCCACAAGCTATTTCAGTCTTATAGGTTCCATTTTCATTGTAAAATTCAATCACACCACCTTCAGCTGTACTTGAATTTTTTAGTAAATAAACATCGTTAGTTATAGGGTCAGCAACAATTCCAATTGCACTTGAGGCATCTTCAATAAAAGTTGAAAATGTACCAGTTGCAACATCAAAAGAATGAGCAGCACCTTTTTGGTACCATTCTTCATTTTCATCTTGATACCATCCCGCAGCCAACACATATATTTTTGAGAAATCGCTGTTCGCCGAAATAATTGAACTGTAACTTTCGCTTACACCATCGAGGTAATATTTTTTTTCTAAAGTATTAGTACTTGTGTTTATATACCCTAATCCAGGTTCGGCTGAGTATATTGTTGAAGTACTAACCAGTGAAACGAAAAGGTTATTGCTGTTGTCTTTTATAAAATAAGAGGTGACTGCAGGTGTTTCGATATAGCTGATTGCTTCACTTTCTAAATCAATTATTGCAACGTTGTTTTTAAAGTTCATTGCAACATAAAGATTGTTGTCAACAATTTCTAGACCTTCGGGGCCACCTGGTAGTGGAATTCTTTTCTCAACCGAATTTTTTTTAATATTAAATTTAGCAATGTATGAATCGGCCATTAAATTCCAATCGGGAACTGGTCCCCAACACGATATGTATAAGTAATCGCCATCACCTATAGCATGTCTTGGGTTTTCAATTTTTTCAGAAACACCAAACTGTGATTGCTGAAATAAAGGATTTACTGTAACAATTTGGTCGCTTACATTTCCAATTAAGAAAATACTATCTTGGTATTCAAAAGCATATTGAAGATTTGAAGATAAACTAATATTGGTGTTTTGACTTTTAAAATAGCTATTTGAAAGTTCTTTGTTCTCTTGATTGTATTTCGTAATTGAAGAACCTGCCTTGTTGTAACTTCCAAAGTTGATAAAGTAGACACCTTCAATTTTTTCACTTGGGAACAGATCTTCATCTTCGTTACATGAAGCAAATACTGCAATAACAGTGAAAAGAATCATGAAATAATTTAATGCTTTTTTCATTGTAATAATTTAAATATGGTGTAATGTTATTTGTATACTTATTTGGTAATTTCTTCCGGGCATGGCATAAAACTGTTCGTTTTGATAATCAACATTAAAAAGATTATTGCCAGAAATAGTAAGCTTTGCTCTATGGTTTTTGATGTTTTTTGTATAGCTAATTCCACAATTTGTTAAAAAATATGCTGGTAAGCTTTCTCTATTATTCAGGGCATATTCAACATATCTTTTTCCAGTTAATAAGCCATTTGCAAATACTGAAATATTTTTCCGACTTACAGAGTAAATAATATTCCCTATGTTCAGTGGTGTATAAATTAGCTGTTGATTAATAAGTTCTCCGGTTTCTTTTGAATCAATTTTTTGGGCAGAGTTAAGCGAGTAGTTGAGAATAATGTTTGAAGAAAACTTACCAATATCGAAATTCGTGTTGGTATTTAATTCAATTCCTTTGCTTATAACTTGTTGTACATTACTTGCTTCCCATACTGAAAACAAACGCCATTCAATCCAATCGTCAATGTTCATATAAAACACATTAAGTTTTATGCATGTGTTTAGTGATTTATCACCAAAATAATATTTACTTCCCGCATCAATGATGAATCCATTTTCTGGCTTTAAATCTGGCTTTCCTTGGGTTCCCCAGAATCGATCGTTAAATGTTGGGATACGGTAGCTTTTTGCAATACTTGTGGTTAAAGTCAAGTCTTTGTTTTTTTGATCGAATACTGTGTATTCAGCACCTAAAGATGGAGTAAATGGTGCTTTATAGTTCGATACAAACATTTGACGCAAATTAACTGTAGCTTTAAGTTCCTTAATTGGTTGATAGAAGTAGGAGAGGTATACGTCTAAATGTTGTTCGAATTCAATGTTTTCTATTAAATAAGAATAAACATCGGGCTTAATGTATTTGTATTTTGCACCCATTTTTGCTTCCATCTTTTTGTTAACGGAATACTTAGATGAAGCTTCAAGTATAACACGATCGGTAATTATTTTTT
>JAQIBQ010000564.1 GCA_027859005.1 Prolixibacteraceae bacterium
CGCTTGGTAGCCTGAACAACGGATAGATTAATGAAATTGAACGAAGCGATTAATATCAAAAACAAACCTATAAAACCCAGAATTAATAAATTTTTTTTCGGGACCAGACGATTACTATAGTTGTTGCAAAGTCCGGAATGTAATTCCGAAAGTGGTTGTAAGATATATCGTCGATCCTGGCTATTATTTTTCTCATGGTATTTATCATAGAATGCCAAAAGCTGATTTTCAAAAGCGGCTACAGATATATCCTTCTGCAAAAGCAAATAGCAATTGGTGGAAGAATGGCCTGCCCCCCAATTTGTACCACCGCCAAAATATGGATTTATCATGATCTGATCATAATAATTTGCAATAATAGTGAAAGGGAGATCTGTATTCTTGGGAGGATCTGATATAACCCCACTGACTTGTAAAGTAACTCTATTATTTATAGTTATTAATCGATTCATAGCTTCCCCTACTTCCGATTCAGATAAACCAAAATACTTTTGCGCCAGTGAAGAGCTAATCACTACATTTCCCTTATTGATGATAGCTTTGGAGGGATTGCCGGCTAAGAAATTAAAATCGAAAACCTTAAAAATATTGGGGTCCGCGCAAACTATGCCTTTATTTTCCTGATACCTTTGAATCTCACCATTTTCATTTTCAATACTAATTTGATCAATTTGACCCTTAGCAGCATAGAAGGTCATTACGGCATCTATACCGGGAAACTCATTTCTTATTGCTTCTCCCACGGGAGGAACCTGGCCTTCCTCATATCTAGTTCCTTCGATTGGGTCCTGATATTCAGTAATCAATCGATAAACGTTTTCGTAGTTTTTGTGATAACTGTCGAAACTAGCTTCGTAAGCGATAATTTTATAAATCACCAAACTGCATCCGATACCAATGGCCAAACCACCGATATTGAGTGCCGTATAGGTGATATTACCGCTTAAGTGATTTCTGATGGTCTTGAATATTGTTTTAAACATTATGATATTCTTTATCATTTCCACAGTTCATAAACTATACCAAGTGTTTAAGTGTCTGTATTTCAATGCCTATAAAAACATTTAGAAAAACGATTGTCTAAATTATTGACACCGTGTGTCAAAAAATTTGTCTCGCTTATACATGCCTTTGTTGTCTAAAACCAGAGTTTTTTTTCGGGATCTCCACATTATTCATATCGGAGAGCTTCAACCGGGTTTCTGCGTGCTGCTTTAAAGGTTTGCCAACTAACCCCTAAATCCCCTAAAGGGGACTTTCTGTTCAGTTCATATTTCTTGCGAACGTTTATCAATGCATGTTTTTTATTGCTAAAATCTTTCAAGTTTGGTAGTTATTAGAACCCCCTTTAGGGGGCAGGGGGTGCTTTTATTCATATCTCAATGCCTCAACCGGATTCCTCGTTGCCGCTTTCCATGATTGAAATGAAACCGTCAACAATGCAATGACCAAAGCCAACACACCTGCCAATGCAAAAACCCACCAGCTTAGTTCTGTTTTGTAGGCAAAGTTTTCGAGCCATTTATGCATAGCGAAGTAGGCAAGGGGTGTGGCTATTACAAAGGCAATGGCTACCCATTTAATAATGTCTTTATTTAGTAAGGTCATTATTTCGGATATTTTGGCGCCGTTTACTTTGCGTATGCCTATTTCCTTTATTTTTTGTTGTGAAACAAGTAGCGAAAGACCAAGTAAGCCCATTGAACAAATAAAGAGTGAGATAAAGGTGAATATGCTTAGCATTTTCGATTGTAACAATTCGGTCTTATATACTTTGTTGTACATCGAACTAACGTGATCGTAGTTTAGCGGATAGGCAGGAAACATTTCTGTCCATACCTGTTGAATATCGGCCAGTGCTTCCTGTCGCATGTCTTTATTGTATGCAATTACAAAGTTGATTAACCAAAGTCGGTCTCTTTTAAATAGTACCATTGGGCCAACTTTCTTTTTTATATTCGAAAGATGAAAATCTTTAACAACGCCTATGATTTTACCTGAAGGAATTTCGATTCCTGGCACCGGAGATATCAATTTAAAATCCTTTCCTATTATTTCCTTTGCTGAAGAATAATTTAAAATAGGTAATGCCGATTCATTGATCAAGTATTCACCTGAACCTTCGTGATCGAGATTGTTTTTATTGAAGTTTTGACCACTCAGAAATTCAAGTTGGAAAAGTTCAGCAAATGAATAATCACAAGGGAACACGCCAATTCGATCGTATTGTTGATCGTTTTGTGGTTGATAACCTTCCAATTCAAAAGCAAACATATCATTGGCTTCTCCACCAGGAGGTTCCATCATTGCAGATACCGATTCAATTGATTTGTGTTTTAGTAGTTCAGCTTTAAAAATTTCAAAGTCTTGTTGAATATTGGCATGAACCGATTCAAAACAAATGATATTATCCTCACGGGCACCCATCGATTGGTTAAGGGCATATTGTGTTTGACGCGAAATAATTAAAACAGCTACAATTAAAACGATGGCGAATGTGTATTGAGCTATAACAATTCCTTTACTCACTTCTATTTTACCAGATGTGGATAAACTACGCGATGTTTTTGGGTTTATATTTTCAAGTTGTTTTTTTAATACAGGAAGTAATCCCGCAAAAATTCCCAAGGTGCAAAATATTATGACTGTAATAAATACTAGCAACCAATTATCATGTAGCAGCGTAATGTTGAAATTGTTTCGGATAAAAGCATTGATAGGGAAGGCAAGTGCTATTGTTAATAAAACTGAACTGAGAATTATAATAAAACTTTCTATTGCGAAATAAAGTAAACTCATCTGTTTATTTGATCCCAGTATTCGGGTTACAGCAATAAATTTAGCTTTAAAACCAGCCATACCTAAATTCAAACTTGCATAATTACTTAAGGAAATAAGCAGTAAAATAAGAGCAGCTAAACCCAAAACAATAAGGTTGGTAGTGTTGCCATTGCTTTCAATTTCACGGAGTTTGTTGGAGTGTAAATGAATATCGGTAAGCTTTTGTAAATGTGCCTTTGTCTTAACCTGATCAACTGGTTGATTCTCTTTTTCTGCAACAAAATCAGTAAATTCCGAAATAATATTTTCGGTATTGGCATTTTCGGTTAATAGTAAGTAGGTCCAGGCCCAATTGCTTATACTTCCTTTTGCAGGAGTTGTAATTAATTCGGGGTGAAAATGACTGTTATGGGGAAAATCTTTCATAACCCCTTTTATGGTAAAGTCAGTTCTTTCAGCATAAAATTGCCCAGCAGGAAGTGATAAGGTATTTCCCACAGGATTTTGAGTTCCAAATACTTTCTTTGCAAACGATTCGGAAACAACCATTGCCCCCGGACTGTTTAGTACCGATTTCTTTTCACCAATAATTAGTTTGGCATTAAAAAGGTCAAAAAAAGTACTGTCGCAAATAAATGCTTCATTAATGGTATAGAAGTTCTTTTCGAATTGTATTACTCCACTTCGCATTGGCGAAAGCCTAACATAGTTTTCAATTTCCGAGAACTTATCTGTTAACTCAGGTATTATTTCCGAATTATACAAGCGGGCAAAATGACTATTGTTTAGAAAGTTTGGATGGGTTGTTGTAAAACGATAAATCCTTTGTGAATTAGTATGAAAGGAATCAAACGACAATTCATTTTTCAAGAAAAGTGTAATGAACAGTATTCCACATAAGCCAAGTGCTAAGCCTAACACTTTTATAAAGTTCAGCAAAGGTCGTTTCCTTAGACTTCGAATTACAAATTGAAATAACATAATTTTGTGTTTTTCACTTCATTTCATCTACCTGAAGTTCAGGCTTGTGGTGTTTGTTGTTTTAGTCTTTTTTACTTGGTTTTTAAACATTAAAGTTCAATAGCCAACAAACAAAATAGAATTGCCCATATCCAAAGAATGAATCTTTCGATTTTGGAAGTTCCTAACTCCCCCTTTAGGGGGTTGGGGGGGTGGTTCTTTCGTCGCTTTCAACAAGCCCGTCAGTAATCCGGATAATTCTTTTTCCATAGTTGGCAAATTCTTCGTTGTGGGTGACCTGAATGATTGTAATTTTTTCTTCCTCATTTAATTTCTTCAACAAAGCCATTATTTGTTTTCCTTGTTCCGAATGTAAGTTCCCTGTTGGTTCATCGGCTAACAATAATTTGGGTTTGCCTACTATTGCACGTGCAATACCAACCATTTGTTGTTGTCCACCTGATAGCTGAGCTGGAAACAAATCTTTTTTGGCCACCATGTTAAAGCGGTCGAGCATATCGGCCACCATGGCTTTGCGATCTTTACTTTTTACACCTTTGTAAATGAGCGGTGTTTCGATGTTTTCGTAAACCGTCATTTCTTCAATGAGATGAAAAGCTTGAAAAATGAATCCTACGTAGTTACGGTGAAATTCAACTTTTTTCTTCTCTTTGATTTGATGCGCTGGTTGATCCAAAAAGAAGTATTCACCTTCGTTAGGTTCATCTAACATGCCAATAATGTTAAGCAAGGTTGATTTACCTGCACCACTGGGTCCCATTATCGATACAAATTCTCCTTCGTTAATGGTAAGTGAAACGTCTTTCAATACAAACGTGCGTTGAAATTTATTGTCGTAATACTTAAAAAGGTTTTTGAGTTTTATCATAATTTGTTGTATTTAAGTGTTATTCAGTGTTTTTGTGTTGTGTTTATGAGTTTTTATTTTTATTTTTACCGTGAAATTATAAAATTCAATTTTAAATATTCACGGATGAATACTTTCTTGAACCGTGAAAATTTAAAATTTCGGATTGAGATTATATTTATTTAACATGATAACTAGAAGAATATTAGCTGAAATTCAAGATTCATTGACTTTTTTTCCTGTTGTGTCAATAATTGGCCCCCGGCAGGTTGGCAAAACCACATTGACCAAACAGATTATTTCTAAAAATATAAAACCAACTATTTACCTTGATCTTGAAATTCAGTCTGATTTATTCAAGTTAAATGATGCAGAATTGTTTTTATCACAACATTCAGAAAAACTAATTGTAATTGACGAAGTTCAGAATAAGAAAGATCTTTATCCGCTTATTCGTGGCTTAGTTGATCAGCATCGTGAACCGGCACGTTTTCTTTTATTGGGCTCGGCATCGCCTGAATTAATCCGTGATTCTTCAGAGTCGTTAGCAGGGAGAATTGCTTACCATCAATTGCATCCATTCGATTTGTCCGAAATTCCTGAAACCGTATCACAAACTGATTTGTGGGTGAAAGGTGGTTTTCCGAACATGATTTTCACCCCAAAAGTCGAATTGTCGCATCGCTGGATGGAAAACTTTATCAGCACTTATCTCAACCGCGATTTGTTACAATTGGGATTAAGCGCTTCACCAAAGGTAATTCGTAACTTGTGGACGATGATGGCTCACTTGAACGGGCAGCTGTTAAATGCAACAACAATTGGTAATTCGCTTGGGGTAACAACGCCAACAGTTAAACGGTACATCGATTTTTTAGAAGAAGCTTTTTTATTAAAAAGCCTTCACCCATTTCATTGGAATATCTCTAAACGTTTGGTTAAAACGCCTAAGATTTACCTTACTGATACCGGGATTCTGCATCATTTATTGGGAGTTACCAATTTTACGAGTCTTTCGGGAAATCCAATTTTAGGAAGTTCCTGGGAATCGTTTGTTTTCAATCAGGTTTCAGCATTAAAATCGAATTCCATCGAGCTGCATTTTTATCGAACCCATCATGGAGCCGAAGTTGATTTGGTATTTACCCGAGGACTAACAGTGATAGCCACTGCCGAAATTAAATATTCCAATTCACCGCATCTCACTAAAGGAAACTTTCAAGCCTTCGACGATTTGAATGCTCCAATGAACTATGTCATCACTCCATTTTCCGATGATTATCTTTTCAAAGAACGTATCAGGATTTGCTCCCTGCAAGCTTTTATTTTTAAATATTTGAAAAACCTACCCCCAACCCCCTAAAGGGGGCTTTTATGTCTGCAAGTCTGTTATTATCGTTCATTTTTTTATATTTCCATAGCTCAACTCTTTCAAATTTAGTTGTTCGCGACTCCCCCTTTAGGGGGTTGGGGGGTGTTTTTATTCATGCCTCAACGCTTCCACCGGATTTTTAGTTGCTGCTTTATATGATTGTGTAATCACCGAAAGGATTGAGATAATAAAGGCAATCAATCCGGTGACAAGGAATATCCACCAACTGATGGTTGTCTGATAGGCAAACCCTTGTAGCCATTTATCGATAAGGAGCCAGGCCAATGGACATGCTAAGAGAAAGGCTGCAATTTCGAATCGTGTGAAGTAGGTAAAAACCATTAGAATGATGTCCGTTACTGTGGCACCATTCACTTTGCGTACCCCAATTTCCTTTGTACGTTGTTGTGCAAAAAAGCTGATCAGGCCAAACAGTCCCAACGACGCTACAATAATTGCGAACAAAGTGAATGCAGTTAGTATTTTGCTCAGGCGCATCTCTTCGTTGTATTGTTGATTAAAGTAATCATCACTAAAAAAATAATCCATCGGATCGTTGGGGTAATGTTTATTCCAAATGGGCTTTAATTGTGTAAGAGTTTGTTTTATATCACCCGTAATTTTAAAGGAATAATAGCCAAATTCAAAAGGGTGGGTATGTGTGAAAAGCATCGGTTCGGATGGCTTCTTTAATCCTTCGTGATGAAAGTCGTTGACCACTCCTTTTATGTTGAACAGTTGATTATTGAGACGCAATTGACGGTTAATGGCCTCTTGGGGTGAATTGAAATCGAGCAGCTTTGCAGTCGATTCGCATATAATCACATTGGCAGAATCCATGTTGGCTGGTTGTTCGAAGTTACGTCCGGCCAACAATTTTAAATCGTAGGTTTCAATGAAACCATCGTCGATTAATCCTACCGGAATTTCTTGTTTCAGAATACTTTGTTGGTCGGGACGAGCCAGGCTACTGTTGCGGAAACGTACTGGCTGTCCGGGTACATTCATGCTGGCTGTTCCGTTTTGAATGCCTGGGAGTTGAACGGCTTCATCCCGAAACATGATGAAGTGTTCGCGGCGAAGAGGATCGGAATGTGTTGATGCTGCTCCATTAATTGCCATCACCCGATTTAGGTTAACGCCAAGTTCTGCCTTTTGCATGTAATGGATTTGTTTGCTTACCATCAATGAGCAAAGCACCAAAAAAACAGAAGTGAAAAATTGGATTCCAACCAACCACTGTGAACCACTGTTTTTTGATAGTTTACGTTGCTGCATTAAAGCGGGATTCACTTTTAACATGGGTATTGAGCTGATCAATGCAGTAATTAATGTACCGGCAATAACAAGAGATGAAATCAGTATGACAATGGTTTTATAGTTAATTTCGCCACTTGAAATGGGTACGCCAATTAATTTTCGAAAAGGTTGTTTGGTCGTAAAATAGAGTAAAGCAGCGAAAACAAGTGCTGCAAAATTAATGAGTACACTTTCGGTTAGTGCCATTTTGATAAGTGTTCCTTTACCAGCACCCATTTTACGATAGGTGGCAAAAACATTAAGCCGTTTTCGCGATAAGGCAGTTGAAAGGTTCACGTAATTCATCCAAACAACAATTAAAATAAGCGCCGCAATAAGCATTAGTGCATCGATGGTTTTTTCACGAGTACTTACCCCAAGTTCGCCATCGCGATTGCTACTGTAATGCAATTTAGACAAGGGTTGAAGTGAGAAAATGCCTTTTCTGTTCTGAGCGGGAAGGTGAGTGAGGTATTTTTCGGCCACCAATGTAAGTGATTTCTCAACCTGCTTTGCTGTAGCACCCTTTTTTAACTTAACATAGGTCCACCATGCTGCACCACTTAAGTTGCCTTCTTCGGGAATAAATCCATCCATTACCCAGGTTCTGATTGGCATAAAATAGTCGAAATGAATGTGCGAGTTGGACGGTAAATCGTTGAAAATACCTGTAATTTCGTGTCGCATACCTTCATTTACTAAAAGCACTTTGCCAATTGGATCTTCGTTTCCGAAGATTTCATGGGCTTTCGATTCAGAAATTACACAAGTGTAAGCCTGATTAAGCGTTGCTTTGCCTCTAATCATTTTCAGTCCGAACAATTCAACAAAATTACCTTCTACCCATAAGTCGGGTTGGTCGCTGTAGTAGCGGTCTTTGTATCGCACCAATACTTTTTCGATGTATCCAATGCCTGAATATTCTATCTCGGGTATTTCATCTTCAAGTTTAGAGAAAAGTCCACGAGGAGTTTTGGTAGAGTGAAGAACCTGTTCGCCATTCTGTACAATATCGTAGTTCACTCTGTAAATTTGATTGTGCGAAGGGAAAAAAGTATCGTAACCTTTTTCGTAGCCAATATAAAGTACAATGTTTACAAAAAACAGCAAACCTACCGCTAAGCCAAAAATATTTAGCAGTGTGTGAAATTTGTTTTTCTTCAAATGGTTGAAGGTTGAACGAATGTTGGTCAGGCTCATAAGTTCTTAATAATTAGTTATTCATTTCGTAAAAGCTGCGCCGGATTTACCCATGCGGTTTTTAGTATGTGATAGGAGATAGTTACCAAAGTTACCATTCCCAATATGCTGAAAGGAATGAAATAATACCACCAGCTTATATCTATTTTTATTGGATAATTATTCAACCACATAACTGAAATAAACCAGGCAACTGGTAGGGCTATGGCCGACGAAATACCTATCAGGGCTATAAATCCTTTTGATACCAATAGGAATATATCCACAATTTCGGCACCATTTACTTTACGTATGCTAAACTCTTTCTCGCGTTTAATAACAATGAAATAAGTCATTCCAAATAATCCCAGAGCAGCAAGTACTACCGCAATTAATGTAAAAACAGTAATGATTTTTGTTTGAAATACTTCATTTTTATAAACTGCCCGATAGTTCTCATCGAGAAAAAAATATCGGAATGGTAAATCTCCAAATGCCAATTTCCAATTTTCTTCAGCGAGTTGTATTAATTCTTTTTCATCCTCAGAATTATATCGGATTGAAATAAATCGATTTTGATTCTCATTAATTCTAATGAATGAAGGATATGTGTTTTTATTTAAATTATTCAATTGAAAATTTTCGATGACGCCAGTGATAAAGTATTTTTCATTTGTAAAATCGATATTAACCTCTTTCCCAATGGCTTCTTCTGGAGAATTAAAACCTAGAACTTTTAAACCCGAACGTGAGATTAATCCCGCATTTATATCAGTACTGTATTCTGGAGAAAGTTCACGACCTGCAATTACCTTTAATCCCATTGTTTTAGTAAAATCATAATCGGTATCAAAAATTGAAAAAGATGCAGTTTTTTCTTCATCATTATTCATTGTTTTTAACCAATCGATATAAGAAGTAAAACCGGGAATTGCATTCGAATTTGAAATTAATAGAACCTGGGAGTGTAGATTCATTTCATCTTTAAACAATTTCTTATTTGCAGGGAAAGAATTCCAGTCAGCATGATTGGTGCGTATTACAAGCATGTTTCTTGTATCAATCCCAATGTCTTTATTGATTAACAGATTTGATTGACGATAAAAGACTAAGGTGCCGAATATCATAGCAAAGGAGATAAAGTATTGAAAGCCAATTAGTCCTTTGCGGATCATTGCACTGTGAGATGATGGCATGAATTTACCCTTTAAACAACTTACCGGATCAAATGAAAACATGATAATAATAGGATACAATACTGATATGAGTAATGTTGCAAGCAGTAGAAATCCGAACAATAACTTGTCATTTAGTGAAAACAGACTAAAACTCAATGAGCACCCTAATAGATTGTTTACAGTTGGCACTAACATTAAAATTGAAATAAATGCAATTGTTAATGCCAAAAGTTGCATTAAACCTGCTTCAAGGGTAAAGTTTTTTATAATTTCAAATTTGCTTATCCCCAGTACTTTTCGGATACTTACCTGGGCTGAACGTTCAAGAATTTGAGCAGATGCAAGGTTAATATAATTGATTAATACAATTAAAAGTAGAAAAAATGAGATTCCTTTTAGTGCTTTAATGATTCGGATATCTCCAACATTTCGTTCACCTGGGATTTTTCCTCCCAAATATATATCACTAATTGGTTGTAAGCTGATCTCTGTTTTTGTTTGCTCATTGCCAGCTTTTTGATGTTCATTAATAATGGTCGTTAATTTGTGTGCGATCAGTTGTGGATCACCTCCCTGTTTAACTTTAAAATAATAACGAAGCCAGTAAAAGTCCCATTTCTCTTCGTTGTATAGTTTTATCCACCATGGACTGTCGAAGGATATAATCAGCTCTGGTCGAATATGCATATTTTTTGGGAGGTCTTTATAAACTCCTGATACTTCAAGAATTCCCCAGGGAAGATTTATCATTTTTCCAAGTGGGGTGTTATTTCCAAAGTAGCGTTTAGCTGTTGATTCAGATACAATTATTGAAGACGCTACGTTCAAAGGTTTGTCTTTGTTTTTCTCAATTATTTGCAAGTCAAGAATATCGACAATGTTTTGATCGGCATAAAAAGCTTCTTCTTCTTCAAAAACCTTATTCTCATATTCAAACACTTCTTCTGAGGATTGATAAATTCTGGCAACATTTTCTAATTCCGGAATTTGGGATTCAATCTCCGCTTTCATCGGTGGAGGCATTGAGCTTCCATGCCATGAGGCACCTTCGGATTGAGAAATTGTAGTTACACAACGATACGTACGATCAGTGTCTTTATAAAAACGATCAAAACTAGTTTCATGCTTTATGTAAAGTCCTAGCAATAAAAACACGGTGAATCCTACAGATAATCCCAGTATGTTTACAAAGCTGGACAACTTGTTTCGCTTCAAGTAGTTTGCTATGTGTTTGAATTTAAAGGTGGTCATGGTTTTTGGCTTATTGGTTGTTTTTTAAATCATCGACTAATTTTATGAAATGAAAATATTCTGATCATTAGAGCTTTAAAAGCCTACAATTGATTGGTGGTTTCAGTCACAATTTGACCATCGAATAAATTGATAATTCGATGTGCAAAACCTGCATCGTGCATTGAGTGGGTTACCATTACAATGGTAGTTCCTTCGCGATTTAGCTCTGTAAGTAATTCCATTACTTCCAAACCATTTTTTGAATCGAGGTTACCAGTTGGCTCATCGGCTAGTATTAGTTTAGGATTGGCTACTACTGCTCTTGCAATGGCTACACGTTGTTGCTGACCGCCCGAAAGTTGTTGAGGGAAGTGTTTGGCACGGTGTGCAATGTTCATTCTCTCGAGAACTTTGTTCACCATCTCTTTACGTTGCTTAGTTCCAATTTTTAAGTACAAAAGAGGTAATTCTACATTTTCGAATACATTTAGTTCGTCAATTAAATTGAAACTTTGAAACACAAATCCGATGTTCCCTTTTCGTAAGCTGGTTCGTTGGCTTTCTTTAAAATTAGCCACATTGGTTTTATCAAAAAAGTAGTCACCTTCGCTCGGATTATCCAATAATCCAATGATGTTTAGTAGGGTTGATTTCCCGCAGCCCGATGGTCCCATAATACCTACGAATTCACCACTCTTAACTTCGAAATTTACTTCGTTCAGCGCCAAAGTTTCTATATCCTCGGTGCGAAATACTTTTGTTAGATTTTCTGTTTTTATCATGATTACCCCCTATCCCCCTAAAGGGGGAATTTATTGGTTAGTATTTAATTATCTATTTTTTTTCTTTATAATTATTGTACACCCTTACTCCCCCTTTAGGTGCTCCCTGAGCATGTCGAAGGGGGTTGGGGGGTTATTTAAACTCAATCTTATCGTTTTCGCCAAATAGATCGTAGCTGCTTGTAATTACTTTTTCTCCTGGTTGAAGTCCATCTAATACTTCGTAATACAATGGATTTTGGCGGCCAATATGAATTTCTCGTTTTACAGCAAAACTACCCGAAGCATCAATTACATAAACCCATTGTCCACCTGTACTTTGGAAAAACCCACCACGTGGCAATAAAATAGCTTCGATAGGTTGCCCCAATTCAAGTTTGATGTGATAGGTTTGACCAGTTCGTAAGTTTTCAGGGTTTTCGTCTTCAAAATTTAAATCAACTTCAAAACGGCCATCCCTTACTTCGGGGTATATTTTTTTTGTAAATAAACTAAATGAGTTATCCTGCCTTTCAAAACTTGCAGATAAACCACGGCGTACCCTGTCGATATAATGTTCGTCAACTTCGGCAACCACTTTAAAATTATCTAAAATATGTAGTTGTCCAATACGTTGGCCTCTACTAATCGATTGACCTATTTCAATGTCTAAACTTCCCAATTGTCCGTCGGCAGGTGCTTTGATGTTGAGGTTTTCGAGGCGCAAACGAACCATTTCGAGGTTTTGTTGCATATTCTTTAAACTTGCATTCATTGTTATTTTTTGATTTTCACGGAAAATTGAATCTTGAACCATTCGCTCAAAACGTAATTCGCGATCTTTCAATGCTTGTTCGTAGTTGTCTTTTGAAAGCAGGTAGGTCTCTTTTGCAACAAAACCTTTTTCAAAGAGTGTTTGATTTTGCTCGAAATTCCTTTTCAGCCGTATTATTTCATAGTCGATGCTAAGCAACTGTTGTTTATTGCTAATTTTTTGTTGTTCCATGTTAATGAAGGTATTTCGTAATTCGTTCGACTGATAAGCAAGTGATGATTCGGAATTCAAAATCTGTAAGTTCAGGTCGTTATTTACCAGCCTTACCATCACATCACCCTTGTGAACAATCTCTCCTTCATCAATGATTTTATCAACCACTTTTCCGCCTTCTTCAACATCGAGGAAAATTGTGGTCTTAGGCTCCACAGTACCGATTATCGAGATGTAATCTTTAAAGTTTCCGTTTTCAACGTCTGAAATGGTTAGCTTTTCAGATTCGGCTCTATAAGTTGATGTTCCAGCACCTTTTATAATTTTATATAAAAATAAAATTGCTACAATTGCTATTACAGCATATATAATGTGTTTTGGCCTAATGCCTTTTTTCTTTTCTATTTTTCGATCCATTCCCATAATAATTTCATTTGTTGATTAGTCAATTGTTATTTCCCGATAAATCGGGACTCCGCTTCGCTTCGAGTCAATAGTCAATAGTCATTGGTCATTAAGTTATTGGTTATTAGTCATTAAGTCATTGGTCATTGGTAAAAATCTCCTTTCTTCGGTCTTCCGGTTGCCGAGGTATCCGTCTTTCAATACTCTTCACCCATATAAAGCTTGATCATTTTTTCTTGTACGATCCAATTGTACTTGGCACTTTCTATATTAATTCGAGCTTCTGATAGTTGATTTTGAGCTGTAATAAAATCGGTGGAATTTATTAATCCAAGCCTATATTTCTCTTGATATGTTTCAAAAGATTTAAGAACAAATTTTAAATTATCCGAAGAATTAACATATTCAAGGTGGTAAGCTTCTAGCCGTTGAATTCCTTCTTGTATTTCTCTTCTGATTTGTTTTCTTTCATTTTGAAGATCATACATTGAGTTTTCCATGTCTATTTTTGATTTTTTTACATTGTATTTTCGATAAAGATTTCCGAAAATGGGAATACTTAATGAAATGCTTAACGAAGGATTAAGGTAATCATTGAACTGGTTTCCAAATGATGATCGTAGTCCATTGTTCAAGGTGTCGGTTGAATAGTAACCCGAGCCATAACCAGCATTAAGGTTAAGAGAAGGTGCCAAATGCCCTTTGTTAATGCTTACTATTTTACGAACATATTCTAATTCATATTCTTTTTGTTTGATTTGTGGAAGCTCTGTACAAGCCTTAGAGTAAACTGATGTTAAGCTGTAGTTTTTTGGTTTTGGAATAAGTTGTTCAAACTCATTTGAATCAATCTCAAAGTAAACATCATCAGGTATTTCAATAAGTTGAGCCAACTGAAGAAGAAATAAAGTATAGCTGTTATTAATCCTGTTAACATAAAGTTGATTACCCGATACCGTTGCGTTTATTTCAAATAAAGCAACGGGTTCCATTTGTCCTGCTTCGATAAGTGCTTCAATTCTTTCTTTTTGTTTTTTGCTTATTTCAAGTCTTTCTTCCGCAACATTGAGCATTGATTTATTAAATAACACCTTTGTAAACATTTCTATTATTTGAATGTAAAGTGAGTTGGCAAGAAATTGAGTGCTTTCTTTGTATACCAATTCATTGTATTGGTTTGCCTTAATGGTATTAATTTGTGTGAAGCCTGAAAATAATGTCATTGAGCTACTAAGTCCATATCCAATACGATATGAAGTGCCTGATGAAATTTCGTTGTTTTGATTAGTTGCACGCCGAAAATTGAAGTTTGAGTTTCCTGATCCGCTTAGTGAAGGTGCAATTTCCCATTGACTTTGTTGCCTGTCATACAACGCTTTCTTTTCAAGATTGCGCTTAATTTTTAAATTAATGTTTTCATTCATAGCATGTGCAACACACTGGTCCAAATTAAATCGAATTGTGTCCTGAGCTTTTGCTACAGTAAAAAAACAGATGAATAAAATTATAATTAAGTATTTCATGATCTTTAATCTCACATTTATTTCAATTAATAGTTGGCTTGATAACGAATGTTGTGCCAAAACTATAAGAGTCACAAGATGTGTGACTTACGTTTAGGGTTTCGTCTTTAGTGTAAAAAAAATAGACACTTGATGTGTGATTATTTTACAGATGTACTATATTGCCTAAATTATATCGAGCTGTGTTACAGGAGTATATGGTAAATGTGATAATTGGATCGATTTTAGTGGTTTATGAGTATCGAATTAATTCTTAGAAAGGAAGTTTACAAATTGCATAACAGACAATTATCTGGCAATTTTAAAATTATGAACAGATGAAAAATGCTGAAATATTAATAGTTGACGATAATAAGAGCATTCTTAGTGCTATGGAATTATTGCTGAAAGGCAGATGTAAAAAAGTAAAAACTCTTTCTACTCCTAATCTCCTTATTTCAGAATTGCAGCGAAATAACTTCGATGTATTATTGCTCGATATGAATTTTAAAGCTGGAATAAATTCAGGCAACGAAGGAATTTATTGGCTTCGACAGGTTTTAGAACAGTTTTCAGGTTTAAGTGTGGTGATGATTACTGCCTATGGTGATGTTGAGTTGGCAGTTAAAGCAGTTCATTCAGGAGCAACTGATTTTGTTTTGAAACCGTGGGAGAATGAAAAGATGTTGGCAACCATTGAATTGGCTTTTAAATTAAGCCAATCGCGCCGTGAAGTGAAATCGTTAAAATTGAAAGAACATCAGTTAATTGCTGAAATAAATAGAAATAACAAGAATCTTATTGGTTCATCTGAATCGTGGATAAAAGTAATGGAACTTGCTAAAAAGGTTGCATTAACAGATGCGAATGTGTTAATAACGGGTGAAAACGGAACAGGAAAGGAATTGGTTGCTCGAGAGATTCATCGTTTATCTAAAAGGTCTTCAAATGTTATGGTTACTGTTGACATGGGCTCTATTACCGAATCGTTATTTGAAAGTGAACTTTTTGGGCATAAAAAAGGGTCTTTTACCGATGCTCATCAAGATAGAATTGGTAAAATCGAAACAGCCAACAAAGGTTCATTATTTTTAGATGAAATAGGAAATTTACCCCTGGCAATGCAAGCTAAATTATTGTCGGTTTTTCAAAGTCGAAAAGTAGTTCGGGTTGGTGATAATAATCCAATTGATGTTGATGTACGTTTAATATGCGCAACCAATTGTAAGCTTATTCAAATGGTTGCTGCTGGCTTGTTTCGTGAAGATTTACTATACCGTATTAATACCATTCAAATAGAGTTGCCTGCGTTAAGAGATCGGAAAACTGATATTTCTGAACTTGCTTCTTTCTTTCTTGAAAAATATGCACAAAAGTATAATCGTCAGGGAATGACATTAACAGCCGACGCCATAAATAAATTGGAAACATATGCCTGGCCCGGAAATGTGAGGGAATTACAACATGCTATTGAAAAAGCTGTGATTTTGAGTGATGGAAATCGTTTATTCGCATCAGATTTTTTATTTAAATCAGATGAATTTTCAAAGTCGAACAATATTGATGGTACTTTAGAAGAC
>JAQIBQ010000572.1 GCA_027859005.1 Prolixibacteraceae bacterium
ATATCTGGATGATCGAGGAATCCAAAAACATAATCTTCATATTTCATCATTCGCTTTTGAAAAGCAATAAGTTTTTTTATTTCTTTATTTGTTGCAGACTCTTTTAGTAGGAGTGAAAAGGTTCTGTGTATTTCTTCTATTTTGCTTGATGTAAGTTTATCATCTCTACGTAAGTCAAGTGAGTTTTCAATCAATGCAGCCAATCTATTTACCCAAGTATTTTCGGGATAACATTGGTTGAAGTGTATCAGTACTCGTTGTAAATGAGCGGTACAAACTTGGTGCAACATGGCTCCGACCTTAAAGTATGCAAGCCAGCAATCAGTAACAAGAACATTTTGGCCAAAACCTTCGGGCATAATATCGTTAATAGCAACAGCACCGCGTCTTTCATGAATGGCAATGAAGGTTGCATTAGGGTTTTGAAAAGTCCATGCCCAGTTGTTTTTTCCGTTGATGTTTACGCCTGTTTCATCTCCCCCAATTACCCTTTGTTTTAATACAAACTGACGAATAGCCTCATAGTCTGGCATTGCTTTTTGTTTTGTTTTATTCAATAAATAGCAGATACCACCAGTACTAATGGGGATTTTAAAAATATCATTCAAAAATTCTCCACTACGGCCAACTGGTAAATAATGTCTGGCATTAAGGTAAGTAACCATTGATTGCACTCCTGATCCATAATTTACAGGAGTATTGACTCCATCGGGGAAAGAGGACTCGTTGCAATGGCCACAAGTGCAAATATGTTTATAAATGCGGTGTTCGGTTACAAATGATTGAATTGGAGGAATGTCAATAACCTGACGTTTACCTATCAATTCTGATGGTAGCCCAGAGATATCATTACCACACCTTGAACAGCACTTGGGTTGATGGTCTTCAATAATATCAGGAGATTCGACCATCTTTAAGGTATTGCCTTTGTGACCTAGCTGTCCACCGGGTTTTTTCCCCGAAGAAATACGTAGACTATTGGTCTTGGTTTGTTTCGGAAAATCACTAGATGGGAGTAGATTACTGTTGCTACTATTTTTGGGGTTTTCGTAATGTGCAAGGCGTGCTTCCAAATATGTAATGTGGGTTCGTAAAAAGACGTTTTCTTTTTCCAGCAAATCAATTCGCTTAAAAAGATCCTCAAACCGTTCATCTATGGATTTTTGCTTTGTCATTGATACAAATATCGACAACAAAATCAGAAGTAACAATTGGCTTACCACCAAGGTTATCAGGGGTTACAAACAATTGACCACAAAATATTTAAGTTTGAGAAAATGAAGTCCGTGAAATTTTAAGAGATCAAAAAAATCGATCAAAAACAAGCCGATCAAAATCTCATGGACTTAACCCGAAACAGACTGAATGGTTACGAATTATGATTTAATCCTTCTACAAATACAGCATCGAAGACTTGAAGATTGAGAGTAGGGATTAGTATAAAGCCTAGATTGAGTTTACGATTAGGGCGGAGAAAAAAATCCAGTAAGATGAAATATAAAAACCACCTTTCGGTAGAGGGGTGTTTTTGTGTTGACCCTAAAACTTCAAGGAATAACTGATGGAGGGTAGTATGGGAAATAAGGTAAACGAATTTAGCATTCTCATACCTTCTTCATTGGTGTCGAAATACAGATAATAGGGGTTCATTTGGTTGTAGGCATTATAAAGACCAATATTCCATGTTCGAATCCCCCTGTATACCTCACGGGTAAAACTTAGGTTTATATCTAAACGATGATAATCAGGCATTCTGTAATTATTTCTTGAAGGATAAATATCGGCCCAAAGCTCTCCGCTTATCTGATACCGATCATTTTGCCCAATGGCTGTTAGCATAAACTTTTCATTGGGAAGGGTTACCGCATTACCAGTCATAAAAACCCAGTTTGCCGATATATTTATATGACTATTAATCTCATAGTTAACTACAACAGATAGATTATGCGTACGATCGTACTTAAAAGCAAACCACTCTCCTTGGTCGATAGACGCAAACTGACGTTCATTTTTAGAAAGCGTATACCCTATCCATCCAGTAAATTTACCCGATTTTTTATTCAACATCCATTCAACACCCATAGCACGTCCCTTACCGTCGGTTTCAACGTATTGTGTCCAATCACCCCCAGAATCGAAGAAAGAACTCCCTGTATTACTCTCAATCAAGCCAGTCATTCGTTTGTAATAAGATTCAACGGATAGTACATACATATCCTTCCACAAGGACACATCAAAACCGAATACCCATTGACGGGATGATTCCGGTTTTACGGTCCCTTGTGATGGAACCCAAAAGTCGGTTTGCAGATTGGCTTCGTTATTGGTCAATAAATGAACAAATTGTGACATTTCGGAATAGGCCAATTTCAATTGTAGCTTTTTTATTGGTTGATATTTAAAAGCTAACCGGGGTTCAAATGCCGCATGTTTACTTTTGTTGCTTAAATAATTCACCTGCCTTAATCCAATATCGGCATTTAATCTCTCACCAAGTTTCCAATTATCATGGACATATAATGCAAACTCGTTCAAACGAACAACATCTGCTATGCGTATGCGGTGATCGCTTTCATCATCATCTTCCTTTAAATAATTGAAATAAGAAGGTGAAAATCGGGTCCGGTTATAGTTTAAACCATAATTGAACTGATGTTGATATCTGGGACTCCAACTAAAATCGAATTTAAATACTGCTTCGTCTATAGTTGAGCGATGTTCTGATTCTATTTTACCAACTTCATCATTGCGTTCACCATCAAGTCTATATACATTCTCATCAATATTATATTGAAAGCCGCTATAACCTGTTGTAATATTCAAAAATAGATTATTACTTAACATATGATTTAAACGGAAAGCAAGGACTGTATTTCCCCAGGAGTTGGAATAATCAGCCTTCAAATTATATGGAAAAACTTCGGTAGGATTATAGTCTCGTTGTTTAATATAAAATTTGTCCCTCCCTGAATAAACGCTAAAAAAGTACCTTGTCTTTGCAGATAAGCGATAATTATATTTTGCATTAAAATCCCATACTTTTATTCCGGCAAAAAAATCGCCATCGTGATTCATAAATTGCACACCATTGATAAATAAATCTACCATACTTCGACGAAACGATACCATATATGAGGAAGTATCCTTTTTAATTGGCCCTTCCAGAGTAATCCTACTTGTCAGGCTACCCAAGGTTAAATTCCCATTAAAATCCTGACTATCCCCTTCTTTCATCCGAACATCCAAAACAGAAGAAAGATGTCCTCCATATTGTGCAGGGAATGCCCCTTTATAAAGCTCGGCATAATTAATCGCATCGGGATTAAACACCGAAATAAAACCTGCAATGTGATTCATAAAATAGATGGGCATATTATCCAAAAGAATAAGGTTTTGATCAGGACTGCCACCGCGTACATACAAACTGCTGGTTCCCTCTTTACCACTTTGAACTCCGGGCATTAACTGCAAAACCCTTGCTAAGTCAGACTCTCCAGCAAACGAAGGTAACTGATTAAGCAACTTAACAGGTAGCTTTATGGCACTAATTGAGTTATTATTCAAATTAATACGATTACTTATTACAGAGACCTCCTCCAAGTCGATCCCAGGTGTTAATCTAAATACTAAAGAACTATCGGACATTAAAAACAAAGACAAGCTTTTTGACGAGTAGCCCACATAGGTCACCAATAAATCAATGGAATCCTTTTCTGGTAGTGACAAACTAAAAAAACCATAATCATTGGTAAGCACACCCTGTTTGGAACTTGAATCGTAAACAGTTGCATTAATCAATGCTTCTCCATTTGTTACATCATTAACGTATCCTGAAAGGGTCTGCTGGGCTAAAGACATTACCGAGAGACAAATAAACAGACTTAAGATTCCTGATTTTCTCATTAAAATAATATAATAATGTTAGCTTTTAGGAATTT
>JAQIBQ010000596.1 GCA_027859005.1 Prolixibacteraceae bacterium
ATCATCTTACAAGGATTCTCTTTGAGGGAAACACTGAAAAGGTTAAATGGAAAATAAATTTAGACTTCAGTTGGTGATATACCAAAATGCTTTTTAAATACAGTACTGAAATATCCAATACTTGAATAGCCGCAAAGTTCGCTTACTTCTGTAATATTATGGTTCCTAGACTGCAGGAGTTCTAGTGCATGATCTAAACGTACGGTTTTAATAAAATCGGTAGGAGACTGGTCAGTTAATGATTTAACTTTTTTATATAAAAGAGATGAACTCACATTCATTGAAGAAGCAAAAATTTCTTTATTGAAGCTTGAATTTGCTATGTTTTCATGAACTACCTCAAGCATTTTTTTAACAAACGTGTCATTAAGGTTATTATTGAAAACTGTTTCGTTGTTTAAAACTTTATTCAATTTCAGCACTTTTTTGCTAACCGATTTTCTATTCTGAATAATGGTTTTTATTTTTTGTCGTAACAAAGCCATATCAAAAGGTTTGGTGAGGTAATCGTCGGCACCAAGTCCTAAACCATGCAATTGTTCTGCTTTTCCAGAAAGAGCTGTAAGTAAAACAACCGGTATATGTGAAGTTTCAAAATTAGATTTTACAAGCTGGCACAATTCAAAGCCGTCTTTGTTTGGCATCATCACATCACTTACAATTAAATCTGGGAGTTTGTTTTGAATAATATTCCAAGCTTTCTCCCCATCATTAGCCATATAAATTTCAAAGTCTACAGCTAATGACGTTTTCATAAAATTCAATAAATCATCGTTATCTTCAACAATAAGCACCTGCATTTTTTTTGATGAGGACTTTTCTTTCGTATCTGAGGACTGGATGTTAATTTCATTTTTTGCTGTAAAGGGTTGATTTGCATTGTTATAGAGTGGGGGTGTATTGCTTCCTATAATTTGCTTTTTTGGAATTAGTAAAGAAAAAGATGAGCCAACATTTTCTTCACTTTTAAATGTAATAGCTCCTTCGTGCAAAATCGCATATTTTTTAACCAATAAAAGCCCTATCCCTGAACCAACAATTTTAGAATTAACAGCATTTTCACCTCGATAAAACTCTTTAAATAAATGTTTTTGGGCTTGTTTACTTATTCCAATACCTTGATCTTTAATTGTTAGATTCCATTCATTATCGGTACAATACAAATTAACTTTTATTGTTCCTTTTTCGAATGAATATTTAATGGCATTTGAAATCAAATTATCTACCACCTTTTCAATCATGGATTCATCGAATGCTGTTTTGTATACCGGTTGATTTGATTCAAAATTGATTTTAATCTCTTTTTTTGAAGCAAGTGATTCAAACATATTTATTCTTTCCTGAACGAACTTTGCGATGTCATTCATTCGCATTGAAAGTTGCCCTTTACCTACATCCATTTTTTGAAAATCCATTAGCTGAGTAACAACCGATGAAAGTCTTAGGGCTTGCTCATTTGCCAAGTTTATGAAATTACGACCTTTGACAGATAAGTTACTTTCCTTTGAAAGTTCCTCAATGGGTGCTTTAATCAATGTTAATGACGTTCTTAAATCATGTGCTGTATTCGTAAAGAACCGAACCTTCTCTTCGGTGTGTTTTTGTTTAAGTGAATTGATATAGTACCAGAAAACAAAATAAATTACTGATGAAACGGCTAAAAAGAGAATAATTAAAAACCAATAAGTAGCCCAGAAAGGAGGAGTAACCTCAATTCTAAATGAGCGTTCAGCAACAATTGACGAAAGAGAATTATTGTACAACCTTAATTTTAGTATGTATTCTTTACTTGGAATATTGGTATAACTAACCAAACGTTGATTGGCTGGTTGACTCCACTCCTCGTATAGTCCTTCCAATTTCCATGATAGTTTTGAGCCAGATTCAACACCGATTGGTAACAACTCAAATGCAATGTTATTTTGATTGTGTTTTATGGTGACCTTATTTAATTCATTGAGCGGTTTGGTTACATTAAATTCCAACTCCCTGATTGATCTTCCCATTAGGCTTATGTCTTGGATATATATTTGACCTATTGAATTTTCTTGTGTAATTGTTTTGGGATTAAAAATAACAACTCCATTATTTGTACCCCAAGCTAAATTGCCATTTTTCAGTTTGAAATGTGCGTTTCGATTAAAAGATACACTTGACAAGAAAGGAATTGAAGAATAGATTAAAGAAGATTTTTTCACAGGATCAAAGCGATTTAATCCTGTTTCGGTGCCAAGCCAAATAAAACCATCTGAATAAGTAAGACTATTTGTAAAGTTTGAAGACAACCCATTTTCAATGGTGTATTTTTCAATTGTTCCATTATTTTGATCAAGTCGGATTAATCCATCTCCACTAGATGCAACCCAAACATTTCCATCGAGAACTAAAATATCGTTCACTAATACTTTATTAATTAAGGTTTGAGTATTCCCATTGTCTTGATTCAATAAGCATAAGCCATAGGTGCACCCCAAAAGCATTTGCCCTTTTGAAAGTTCTGTAATTACATTTAATGGTTGGTTGGCGTATTTCGTAAAAGAATCATTACTGGGCTCATATAGAACAACTTGACTATTAGTTCCTCCGATCCAAACATTATCAGTACTATCCATATATATATCGAATACAAAATCGTTTACAAATGGTGTTCCTGCTTCCGATTGAGCATAATGATGAACTTGTTTTCCTGTTTTACGATCTAAAACATAAACGCCCGAAGAATAGGTCCCAGCCCAAAATTGACCATCATTGTCTTCGCATAAGGTTAAAAACACTTGTGCTTGTTCTTGATTGTTTACAAAGAAATTGTTCCATTTATTTGTTTTTATATTCCAACAGCTAATTCCGTTGTTTGTAGCAAACCATAATCTACCTTGTTGATCTTCGATAATGCAATTTACATCGTTATTTGCCAACGAATTTGGATTGTTTGTTAAGTGTGTAATTTGAGTTACTATTGGAGATTCTACATTGCAATAGGATACTCCACCACTATAAGTGGAGACCCAAACTCTTTTATTCGGTTCACGATAAATATCATATACTCCATTTCCTCTAATTGAAAATGGATTGTCGATGTTTTCTTTGTATATGTTTTTAACTTTGTTACCTGTTTTGTTTATCTCCCAAATGCCTTGTCCATCAATACCAATCCATAATGTTGAGTCGGTTATTTCTTCAATTGCCAATATCGGTTGTTTTGGAAAATTAGTAATGGAAGCACTTTTAAAAATGAAAGTGTCAAAATCGAAATAAAATATACCTGCTGATAAGCTACCTACCCATAAGCGATTCATCGATTTGTCTAAAAACAGTTTTGAAACCTCAAAAGAATTGTATTTTTGGTTTTCAACAATCAATGACTTCTCCAATTTCTCTGAATTAAATAGAAAAATATTTTCACTAGTTGCTATTATAAACTCTTTTTCATTTTTCCATAGCAATCGAAGCACACCTTGACCTTCAAAATCGATTAAAGACAATTTATTTGACTGGTATTTATATAAACCATTGGATGTTGCAAACCAAAAGGCTTCGTTTTTTTTGCTGTAAATAAGCGAGCTGACACTCAGGTAATTACTGTTTAGTTCTTCGTTTAAAGAAATGAGTAATTCAAATTGATCGTAAATATCGTTGTATAAAAATATTTGTCCGTTATTTGAAAATGCAATCAATTTATTTGCGAAGTAGCTAAGTTTTACTGATATTATATTTGCAGAAGAATAGGGGAGATGGTATGTGCGATAACTTTCTTCAGTTAATCTTAATATTCCTGTTTTTGAAGAAACCCAAACAAAGCCATTGTCATCTTTTACTACTGAATTTGTTTCACGCATTGAGATGCCATACATATTATTGACGTTGTAAAACTTTACATTGGAAGAATAGCTAAGTGAAGTTATTAGTAATAACAGTAGTAAAATATGATACTTTATAGTTCTTTTTTTAATCATTAGGTTCTTCAATCAATTTCAACCGATATGCTAATTATTGGTAAATTTAAAATTTAATGTGAAAGATAT
>JAQIBQ010000001.1 GCA_027859005.1 Prolixibacteraceae bacterium
GCAGTAAAGGCACTAATTGCAAATTAGCGCCATCGGGGGAAAAATAGTATACGATTGAAATTCAGATTAAAAAAAATTCTTCGCTTATGGCAGAGCTGACGAGTCAATTGTTATTAGAAAAAGGTCATTTATTGACTCTACATTTAATTTCCCTAATGACCAATGACCAAAACACTAAGAGAATTTGTATAGGTCGAACCCACGCTAATTAGAGTTTAAAACTCTCTTCCAATACAGAGCCCGATTCTGGGCCAACATTAAATAGCAAATCGAGTACACTTAAATTTGGTACAAATCCAAAACGATCGTTAAAGGTTTGTGTATAAGGTTTTGCATGAAACTGCTTATCCAATTCTTCTTTCCGAGGTAAAATAACCGATCTCAAATCAACACCTTCAAATTCCCGAATAAAATCGTCAGTTGGTTTGCATTCAGCATCCAATTCTAATAAGTCCATCAACAATTCATGTAAGCTTGAGTTGAAGTCGAACAAATACTTCCATTTTTTTTCGAAAAAAGGTTGAAAATCATCGCGATAGTATTCAAAAAATGGAGATGAATTATAGGCCGACACAATGGTTCGCCAATGTTTATCCTGCCAACGAGTGAGGTACTCTATTTGGGTATCTTTCACCATTGTTTTAACACCACTATTCTTAACTACAGGGATTATTAAATCATAGGGGCCATTGCCTCCCAAAATTCGACACCTGTTCCGATACGTTTGTTTTTTATAACTGTCGTAATGTTCTATATGCACCTGTTTAGCTACTGCAATTTTTGAATAATATTGCACAGGGGCTAAATATGCGGTTGATAATAATAGCTTATTCATGATGCGACAAAAATAGCAACTTAATAGTTATAGCTTAAAAAAAATGAACTTCAAATTAGTTCAAAATAGAAAGAGCCATTTCCTAATCGAAAATGACTCTTACATAATATTTTATTGAATACTAGTTTTTATGTACTCTTTTTAGAATACGGTCGAAACGAATATTACTTGGAAAATTTTTGTCTTTATCTAACGACATCCAAAATAAAGAAGCTTTACCAACAATATGATCGGCAGGAACAAATCCCCACTACCTTGAATCAGCTGACTTGTGTCGGTTATCACCCATCTTCCAATAATAATTCAATTTAAAAGTATAAGTATTGGCTGGCTGCCCATTTATGAAAATAACATTGTCTTTAACAGAAACATCATTGCCTTCGTATACATCAATTATTCTTTTGTATAGTGGGAGATTTTCTAAGTTTATTTCAATTGTAGCGCCCTCTTTAGGAACATACATTGGTCCAAAATTATCGACATTCCAAGGATAAATAGGAGAATGAGGAAAAATGTTTACATCGTAATTGCCTCTAGGCAAAATCAACTTCTTGACCGAAACAACATTTTTTAATGCTTTAAATTCTTGTACTTGTTGTGAATTTAATGGAAAACGATAGCGTCCTCCAGTAATCATATCCCTATCGGCTTTCGCAACATTTAATTTATCAAGAACTCTTGAACTGAATAGCGATCCATTAGTTATTACTTCATAATCATATTGTCTGCCATCGTGTTCAATTTGCATTGCACCATTAACATACACCTGGCCATCAATAATCTGAATTGAATCTCCACCAATGGCAATACAGCGTTTTATGTAATTTTCTTTTTTATCTACCGGACGAGAATATATTTTACCAAATGAGCGCTCGTCGGTATTCACCCTTTCTCGGCCATACATGCGACAAAGTTCATAATAGTTATTACTTGCAAATCGAACAGCTACTGTATCACCTTCAGGAAAGTTAAAAACCACAACATCGTTGTTTTTAACTGTAGTTAAACCGGCCAAACGTTTGTATGGTCTTTTAATCCATTCAACATACGATTTAACCTTGTGGTTCGTCATTGGCATTGACTGATGTACAAAAGGAAAAGAAAGAGGTGTGTTTGGAAGCTTAGGACCGTAGGCTGTTTTACTTACAAATAGGTAATCGCCCACCAGCATTGATTTTTCCATCGAAGAAGTAGGAATCACATAAGCCTCAAAGAAAAACAGACGAATAAATGATGCTGCTATAACAGCAAAAATAATTGCGTCGATCCATTCAACTGCTTTTGTTTGTTTTCCATTGGGTGGATTTTTCTTTTTCCAGAATGCCCAATGCACCTTTTTAGATACATATATATCGAAAACGACAGGCAAGCCTAAAAGAAACCAATAGTTACCTAACCATACTACCCATAAGACATATAAAAGCCCCCAAAAGGCAAATTTTATCCACTTATTAATTTTTATATTCTTCATCTTATAATTAATTTAAAAGCATTTCAAAAGCATTATTCTTTTGAATTCAAAAGATCTTTCATTGAAAGAATACCTGTTTTACCAACGGAAAACTCTGCAGCAATAACGGCACCTAATGCAAATCCTTCGCGACTCTTTGCACTATGAGTCACCTCAATAAAATCTACTTCCGACTCATATTTAACAGTATGAATTCCAGGCACATCACCTTCGCGAATAGATACAATTCCTAATTTATCGGCATCATCAACCATTTTGTTTTCCCAAGCATCAAGCTGAGCATACTCTTCAATAATATCTTCGGCCAAAGTAATTGCAGTTCCACTCGGGGCATCTAATTTTCTGGTATGATGCACTTCTGTCATTACAGGTTTATAATTACTAAACTGCTGCATGGTTTTGGCTAATTTTTTATTCAAATCGAAAAATAAATTAACACCTAAACTAAAATTTGAAGCATAAAAGAATGCACTATTTTTTTCCTCACAATAACTGGTTACTTCAACCCATTTTTCCAACCAACCTGTTGAACCACTTACAACTGGCACATTTGCATCAAAACAAGCTTTATAATTTTGAATAGCCGAAGTTGGCGTTGTAAACTCAATAGCAACATCTATTTTCTTCAGATTTTCACGGGTTAAATCTTCACTATTGTTAACATCAATAATTAATTCAATTTTATGACCTCTTTTAACAGCAATTTTTCCAATTTCCTGTCCCATTCGACCGTATCCTATTAAAGCAATATTCATCTTTTCTAACAATTTTTAATTTAAAAAACAAGTTTACAAAGATAACAGAATCATTATACCTGCAACATAAAATATAGTGCTTCAATAATCCTATAGGGTGTGCAATTCGAGAAGATAGGTAAGTATAAAAATTAATTCATTACAATCGATAAGTTTAAAAAAGTTAATTTTCTAAATTATAAGAAATAGTTACTATTCTTGAAAATAAAT
>JAQIBQ010000028.1 GCA_027859005.1 Prolixibacteraceae bacterium
TTTAAGTTTTGTTTTTAGAATTAATTATGAAATATTTTTTGTCAGATTGAGGCATTTTTGAGACACATAGCCATAGCTACGTGTTGATAAAATAACGATAATATGGCAAAAAAGAAGCATAATTAAACTGATGGATAAAATTTAAACAGAGTTTCTTAGTTCAAACTCACGTTAAATAAGATTTCCACCAGTATGAATTAACAGACGAGTCACTGGTCGTTTAAAAAAGTCATTTTTGAGACTATATCTCTATTTTTTCTAATCACTATTTCGCTAAGAACTCGTTATCAAAGGTCTATTCTCACATAATTAATGACAAAAAAAAGTTAACGAACTTGCTAAAATTGAACTCAGGTTAATGAAACTGTTCAAACACTTTTTCGGCGCAACGCTCACCATCAACTGCCGAAGAGACAATTCCACCTGAATATCCTGCGCCTTCGCCGCATGGGAATAAGCCTTTCATTGATATGTGTTCAAATGTTGTATAATCGCGAGGTATTCTTATTGGAGATGAGGTACGAGATTCAACCCCAAGAATTATTGCTTCGTTGGTTAAAAAACCTTTTGCCTTACGTCCCATTTGTATGAAACCTTGTTGTATGCTTTCTTTTACAAAAGCAGGCAACCACTTATGTAAGTCGGAACAACCAATTCCAGGGTGATAGGATGTTGAAGGCAAGGTGGATGAATTTTTCTCATTAACAAAATCACTTAATCGTTGTGATGGTGCAATTTGAGAATTCCCGGCCATTTGAAAACTCTTCTTTTCTAAGTCTTCTTGAAAATATAAACCAGCCAATTCTTTATGCTGTTCATATTGCTTTAAGTCGCTAGTTCGAACTTCAGTAACAATACCTGAATTTGCATATTTTCCACCACGATGCGATGGAGACATACCGTTTACTACCATTTCATTCTCAGATGTAGCAGCAGGAACAATTACACCACCCGGACACATACAAAACGAGTAAACGCCACGTTTATTAACTTGCTCAGTAAAGCTATAACTGGCAGCTGGCAGAAATTTTCCTCTCGAGGGACTGTTGTATTGAATTGAATCGATTAAACCTTGAGGATGTTCTACTCGAACTCCTACTGCAAAGTTTTTTGCTTGGAGCTGAATTTGTTTTTCATGAAGTAATTTATAAATATCGCGAGCTGAATGGCCAGTTGCCAATATAACCGCCACACCTTTTAATGCCTCTGAATTCTTCGTTTTAACACCAACTAATTTTTCATTTTCAATAATAAAATCTGTAACGCGTGTATTAAATTGTATTATTCCTCCTGCATTTAAAATTGATTCTCGAATATTCTTAATAACAGTAGGTAAAACATTGGTTCCAATATGAGGATGTGCATCAATTAAAATTTCTTTTTGGGCACCATGATAAAACAGTACTTCTAATATTTTACGTACATCTCCCCTCTTTTTTGACCGTGTATATAATTTGCCATCAGAAAAAGTCCCAGCGCCACCTTCACCAAACCCATAATTCGAATCTGGATTAACGCCTTCATTTCGATGTATTGCACCGATGTCGAATTTCCGATCAGATACGTTTTTACCTCGCTCAAGGACAACAGGCTTTAATCCAAGTTCAATTAACCTAAGAGCAGCAAATAAACCTGCTGGTCCGGCTCCAACTACAATAACTTCAGGCTTATTATTAACATTCTGATAGTCAAAATTAATTGTTTTTTCATTAGAAGGTTCTTCACCAATATATACTTCAACTCCTAAATTAATACGTACACTTCTTCCACGTGCATCAACCGAACGACGTATAATGTTTAGGTGTGTAATTTCAGAAGCTGAAATAGAAAGTTTTTTAGCTAGCTCTTTTTGAACTTGATCTAAATCACTGGCGCACCTAGGAGTTACGCTAATATTTAATTGTTTTATCAAAATAGAATGATTTTCAGATAAGAAACACAAGTTGGTACGAACTTGTTTATATTATTCGAAATGAAAACTAAGGGTTAAAATATGAGAAGACATTCGTTTAAAAGCGAAACTGTAATATTGTGGCTGAGGGTAATCAGGTGCAGGTGCTAAAGAATTATTAATCCCAAAACTATATTTCAACTCGGTTGAAAGTCTAAAAAATTGCAGATAAGTATCCCAGCCCATTCCAATCTCGGTATACAGGCCAACTTTCTTCATTCTTAATAGTTGATCTTGTTTTTTGGTTAGATCGTAACGTAAGGCAAAACCTCCAATCATATAGGGACGCTGATTAACAATACGTTTTGATTTATATTTTAATAATAATGGAAAGTCAAGATAAGTGGAACGAAGTGAATAGTCTGTCACATTACTTGGTTCCGATGTATCGTGTATAGG
>JAQIBQ010000093.1 GCA_027859005.1 Prolixibacteraceae bacterium
TTTTATTTGTGTTGAGGAAATTTGTTCTGGTTTGTTGATTTTAGGTGAAGGAGGAGGAAGCAGATCTTTTGAATAAGCAGTTATTTCGGCAGGCAAGCTAAGTTCTCCAAATGGCGTTACCCCAAAAACCTGGTATTGATACATTTTATAATTGATGGTAAGCGTATCGTTGTAATAGGGTTCAACATTGTTTGAGCTATTGCCAGAAACGATTACCATGGGTACTTTATTCATTTTAGTGAAAGTGTTACCCTCATCGTTCGAACGATAAATATAATACCCCGAATAAGGTTGTATGGTATTTTCGTTCCAGCTAAGCTTAATGCGGCCATCTCCACTTTCAAAACTAAGATCAACGGGAGCTGGCGCTTGTGGCATGTTTTTTACCTGTACGAATACATAGGCTGTGTCGAAAGCGTATTCGGTAGTTTGCTCAGCAACAAAGATACGGTAGGCATATTGGTTTCCGTTTTGTACATCCCGATCGACATAGCGTAAGCCCATTGCAGTAGCCGTAACAGCATCGTTGTCGGCAGTAAAAAGCGAAAACGAATAACGGTTGCTTAATTCATCGGCAGCATTTTTCAAAGCCGATACTCCATTTTCATTTAATGGTTCAGGGATAAACGATTCACCATAAATAGCTTGTGCTGCAATGGCTGATAAATGGTTATCGGGTCCGGCATAGGCTTTCCACTCTTCGAGCGACATAGGTTTGAGTGGCAATGCGTTTAGCTTTATATAATTAGCATCATTTATCTCTACGTTTTCAGCTATTTCAATACGTTCAACCCAGTATCCCAAGTTGTTGGCAATGCTCCATCCTCCTGCGGTTGACGGAGCCCAACGTAAAACCACAGAATCGGAACTGGTATGAGCTATTAGGTGAATATTGGCCATTCGTGCCATAGTCTGATCGTTTGTGGTTTGTTGTCCTAACGCCGGAACAGAAGTAATAACAAACAATAAAATAACCATCAAACAATTGAAGGTCGTGATCTTGATATTTGTAAAATGGTTTTTGCGATGTAGATGATTCATTTTATATGTTTTTTTTCTGGTTTCAAAAACTAATATTGTATTGCAAACTGCCATACAATTCATTGTAATTTCGAGCAATCGTTCCTGTTTCCTTAAAGCTATTATTGGTCATAAAAAAGCCCAAATTCCCAAATTTACCGAAGCTGTACGAGGTGTTAACCCTGAAGACAAGATGACTGCTTTTCTCAATATTCCCTACGAAATTTGCACCCAAGCTAAACGAAGTATTCAGCTTCTTTTTCAGGAAGCGATATCCCACGGTTTCGTTAAAATGAAAAATACGAGAATCGAAACTTTCCATTATTGTACGGTTATTCAATACCGTTGATGTGAAGCTTAAAGAATTAATATACGACAATATATGGATAAGCGTTACTGAGTTGGTATTGTTGTCTGATACTTGCATGGTATAAATATTTTTATCGGAGACATCCTGAAAGCTATAAGTCATAATCAGGTTGTTGCTTCCTCCAAAAGCGTCAAAATTAAAGCGGGGAGTGATCGAGTAGGAGTTATATACGTTCGACAAGCGAAGGGTATCGTTTTTATGTAATGATTCAATTTGGTTTTTGTTGTAATTTGCATCAATACCAAAGTTTTTGCTAACCTGCCAATTGGCATTCAGCATTCCGGTTAAACGGTTGGTGGTTGCCATTTTACTATCCCGAAGGTTGTTGTACCTGACTCCGATTTTAGACCTGATGTTGACTTTGTTTTTTAAAAGCCGAAGGCGAGGTGCGAAGGTCAACTCCATCAAATCATTTGGCATTAGCGCATAACCCAATGTGTAAAATCCTGGCCCAATGTATCTCGACGAAATTATTACAGACCAATACTTCGAAGGTGTAATGCTTAAATTCAATTTGGCAGCTCCATCAATTTGGGTCGAATTATTTGGTGTGAAAAGCAAATCAGGAATTTGTATTTCGTCTAATTTTGTTGCTTTTGTATTCAACGAGAAAGCCGAAACTCCTATTTCTCCTCGTAAGGAAACATACTGACTAAAAGAAAAGCCAAAATCAAAAGTGCTTACCAGGTTTTCGTTGGGTGTGATGATTAACGAATCGGCTTTTACCGATGTTGAATCGTCAACAGCATGAAAAATATTGATATTGAAATAGGCTTTCGATGTGTTTCCGTACCCTATTGATACTGCATAGGCATTTTGTTTATATACCTCGGGAATGTAGCTTACCCTATTGGGTTCCATTTGATGGCGAGTTCGGCCATAAACTGCCTTTAACCTAAAGTCGCCTGGGGTCAATTCAAATCCGCCACCTAATATACGTAAATCGCCGTAGGATAAATCAGAAAACTGGGTTGAAAAATAACCAGCATGTAATGTTAACCAGTCGGATATTCGAGGACTAACACCAAATTGATTGAAGGGTTGCTGAAAGCGGGTTTGCCCCGATGAATAATAAAGTTCGAACGGGAGCTCTACAACATCATACAATGAAATATTGGCTCGTATGATTCCTACTTGCATGTTAGCGGGTTGTCTTGGATCAATTCCATTTGAATTATAAAAGCTACTCGACAACGATGCCGACCCACCAAATTTTATGGCTTGTGTTTTCTCTTGTGAAAACGCCATAAGATGGAATCCTAAAACAATAAGTGTAAGGAAACATCGAAGTCGAGTTCCCTTTTTTAGCACGAATATTATTTTTTGGAAGTCCATTAATATACAAAAGATTTAGAAAGTAAATTTGAGCTCCCAAAATAATTATAGCTGAAACGTAAAGCGTAATTACCTCGCAACATAGGCTCGTATTGCATATAATCGAAGATTCTCCTTAGCTTTATGCTAGAACTGTTCGATAAGTTTATATACGGACTTGAAAGCACTTCTATTACACGGTCTTGTAGTTTCCAATAATCTTTTGGCACAATTAAACCATGATTGTAGGTGAGTACTAGGTTTGGTCTTGTATCAGATTGATTGATACTCATTTCACCATTCGATGATCTGGTCTGGTTATTTCTGAAACGTGCGCTTAATGCAGCTATACTGTTGTGCTCAACATCTACAAAATTATAATTGGGGTTGGTATTATATAAGTCGTAGGTTGAACCGCCACTCCAATAGCCTTTTCCTTTCATCCAACCAATATTGGAGTAAACATCAGGAATAACGAAATCTCTATGCCATTGCGAATACCGCCCTGAACCATCAATTTTAATTAATGGACCAACCTGATGCGAAGTACCCGACGAAGTCCATCGGACAGGATTAAAGTCATAATAACCAAAATATTCGCCACCCGTATAGGTTGCTGTATGTGTTTCTTGGTTTGATACCCCAAATTCCGATTGGGTTGAAACATAGTTAAACGAATTTAACTTTGCTTGTAGGGAATTGTATTTACTGGTTCTAAACGAAAATACATAAAGTAACTTTTCTCCTTCGTTCACTTTTTCTTTTGATATTTTTCGGTCGTTGACTCGTACTGTTGAACCATCCTTGTTGAAAATTAGCTTTGTGAGCGTAGGAGTGAGTTGAGCATCACGGTTTTCCATAAAATCGAGAGCATTTTGTAACCTAATCATTTCTTCATTGTTTAAGACTTCTTTTTTTACCATTTGAAGGTAATAGTCTTTGTTGTTCATCAATAGTGGAATAACGAAGGAAATTGACCTTGATGTAGCGTTGTAGGTAAATGGAACTTCGACCGGTGCAAAATCTATATCAATAGGGATAAAACGGGCAATGAGCTCTAAATCGTAATCGTCTCGTGGAGCGAAAAGACCCGGTTGTCCTGAAATGAGTTTAATGTGTCCAGCTCTACATTCATTCTGTAATAAATATTGTTGAGAAGTAATGGGGTAAGTATAAGCCACGTTTTGTTTTTCAATAACATCGGGGGCAGCACCTGTTTTAAAATCGGTGAATTCAACCTGTTTAATGGAAGTTCCATCTTTCTTTTTGGCCAATACCCATCTGTTATTGATGAGTTCTTCGCCATAAGCTGACGCTGAAAAGCGGTAATTGCTATTGGCAGCCATTATATCGTGTGGTTTGTAATAGGCCGAAACTTTATCAGAGCCAATATTTAATTGTCCGGGAATTGAATCGTTGTTAGTCGTTTTTCGAAGGCTTAAATCACCAAGTTTAATTCTGAAAGTACGAATTTTTTTAACATCGTCTTCTCCTTCGGCCATTTCCACCAAGTCAAATTGACTTTCAAGTTTGAAATTCATAGCTATCTGTGGTTCGGTATAAACGTTCACATTGTTTTCACCGCTTACAGGATTGATATCGGAAATTAGATCCATTCGAGATATAGGATTTTCGCTTTCCATTTGGCATTGATCACCTACACTAAATTTATAATTGCAATATCCTTTAATTGCGCCACTTAAAATCTCATAATCACCACTAACTGCTCCTTTTATCCATGTTGGATTAGGCCCTGCACCTTTAAGCATTGCAGCTACTTGCATATCTAAAATTTCGTATTTACCGTTGATAAACCACAAATCGATTTCCATACCAATGGTAGCTGCTACCGAGGCGTATATTTGTCCCGAGGCATACCATCCGTTAAGACCAATTGTACCCGATCCACCTTCGCAAGTTGTATTTTCGCCATAATTCAACAGAGCCAAATCGAAGCCAACTAAAGCCGATACGTTACCATAGAATATCAGAAAATCGCCGTCAGCTTTAAAGCTTGCACTGGCACCAAAGGCAAAACCATCGCCTCTTGCAATTTCTGAATTTGGGGAGGGGCTATATTCTTGAATCAATTCTACCATTTGTGAAGGCAATTGTGGCGTTGGTAAATCTTGTCCAATCATAAAGTAACCGTCGGTACTTAACCAGGAGGCTAAATTAAGGTTGATCTTTTTAGATGGTTCTCCAATTTTCAAATACCATAAATTGGGACTGAAATGCATGGTCATTGTGCCATCTCCTTTAATAGGCTCATTTATGTCGATATCGAATACCCCATGGAATGTTTTTAATGGGAAATTGTAGTTCAGGTTTACATTGGCCTCTATTTTGGCTTTATCTCGTTCGGTTATTCCACAAAACATATAGCCATCGCCTATCATCGAAATTTCACCTATTCCTCCATCAGAAAGAAATTGAGCTTCAAGTCCCACATCTCCATTAAATGCATCGGGTTTAGAGGTACCCATAAC
>JAQIBQ010000096.1 GCA_027859005.1 Prolixibacteraceae bacterium
AGAATTACAACCCGACTGGCATATGGTTTAAGTCCAATACTGCATGCGAGCATTCGCCTAATGAAAAATTGCCAGATTTAAAATTAAATATTCTTCCCCACAACAATGTCACATGATCCATTATTTTTGTTGATGAAAATCAAATTTTCCTTCAATGAAGGTATCGAATGTGAATGGTAAAGCGTGAAATGGCGGCTATGAATTTAAGTAAGTCCTATAAATTCAGGTCAATAGCGTTGGCTGATTAAATTTTACCAATTTTGGATAAGCCAACCTTTTTCAAGAGCTATTTTGGTTAGTTTTTTGTCGGGAGAAACGCATACCGGAAATCCTACTGCTTGTAAGGCTGGTACATCGTCGATTGCGTCGGCATAATAGGCTGCATTTTCGAGCTTGATATTTCGTTGTTTACAGAATTCTTTTAATCGAATTAGCTTTTCATCTCGAAAACAAAAACGGCCAACGGGTCTTCCCGTGTATTTTCCATCTTCAACTTCCAATTCGGTACAAATTACAGCATCCATATTAAGGTGTTTACCCAAAGGAATACAAACCGATGAAACAGCTGATGAAAGAATTACCACTTCTGTTCCATTAGCTTTGAGTTCGTTTATTTCTTTAATAATTGCAGGTCGAATATTTGGTATTAGGTCTTTCTTGAAAATTTCATTTGAAATTTTATTGAATTTCTCTTCATTCAACCCTGCTAACCAGCGACCCATTTTTTGAATTAATTTGCGGGTATCTGTCATGGAGTATTTGTACTGCAATCCAGTATAAATAGCTTTCATAATACCGAGTGTACTCATAACCCCTTTGCGGTATGCTTGCCTTATTAAAGCTTCGCCACTATTAATTTTAATAATAGTTTTGTCGATATCGAAAAATGCTATTTCTTTTTTATTAGTCATTGTTCTTTTATATTCTGACGTACTGATTTGTATCTGGTTCGAACCTATTTTTATTTGAAAAAGTGATTGCCTTTAGGGGTGTAAATAATTTTAATCGCTTCAGAAATAATGTTCACTCCAAATTTAGAAGAAAAATACAATTCACCATCAACATGAAAAATAACTTTTTGATCAAATTTTAAATCGATTTTCTTTGTTTGGTAATATTTCACTTTTTTATCACTTTGATGTTCTCCTTTTGGTACTTTTAATAGTATTTTAAAACGCTGTGTCAGATTGAGTTTGTCAATTGAGTCTACGTCAAGAAGACTATCGTTTACGATTGCTTTAGGGGTAAGAAATAACTCACCAGCCAAACGTCATCTAATAATATGCATTACGCCAAATAGACTTGCATGGTTAGTGATAAAAATGTTTCCCAGTAATTTGTGTTGAAACAAAATAGACAATTTATTTTAAGGTTTTACATAACCTTTCCTATAACAGAAAATCTCACCCTCCAAATGGAAGGTGAGATTCACTTTTGTATTCGAATTTTATAGCGGTTACTTGTCTGTAACAGAAATTATTATCTCTTGAGCTATGTTTCTCGATGATGTGCCAATGAGCAGTTTAAATTCACCTGGTTCAACTAACCACGAATTAGAGCTTTCGTCGAAAAATGCCAAATCTTCAACATCTATTGTAAGCGATACGTTTTTTGTTTTACCAGCTTCAATTTCAATTTTTTGGAATGCTTTAAGCTCTTTTGTAGGGCGCATTACTGAACATTCAAGGTCGTGAACATAGCATTGCACTACTTCTTTCCCTTTTGTTTCACCTTTGTTCTCAACACTTACTGTTAGTTGAATTTTATCAGTTGCAGTATAGCTATTTTTATCAGTTTTGCTTTTGCTTAATTCAAAATTTGTATACGATAATCCGAAGCCAAAAGGATAAGCAGGTTCAATATTTTTTGTATCGAACCAACGATATCCTACTAAAATACCTTCAGTATACTCAACCTTTAAATTTTCTCCAGGATATGCATTCAGTGAATGAACTCCAATGTCTTCTAGTTTGTGCGCAATAGTAAAGGGTAATTTTCCTGATGGATTTACATCGCCAAAAAGTACATCGGCTAATGCATTTCCGCCCTCAGAACCGTTAAACCAACTGTATAGAACAGCTTGTGCGTTTTGCGATGTTACTGTTAAATCGTTAGGAGCACCTGCTGCAATTACTACTATGGTATTTGGATTTACAGCCGCAACAGCCTTGATTAGTTCATCTTGACCAAATGGTAATGTAAGTGTTTTGCGATCTTTTGTTTCCGATTCTGTTTCACGGGTGTTACCAGCAACAATAATTGCTACATCCGATTTTTTGGCGGCCTCAACGGCCTCTGCAATTAACTCTTGATTGGGAGTATCGATATTTGGAGTTCTCCAATTCCCTTCTTCTTCAAATTTTTGAATGTAACCCATTGCATAGTTAACTGCAACATTGTTACCCAATTTATTTTGAATTCCTTCGAGTGGTGTAACTTCGTATTTTGCTTTTACTCCAGCGGTAAACCCTCCTTTGGCTTGTTTCCAAGTTGCATTAAATCCAATAACAGCAACACTTTCTAATTCACTTTTCTTAAGTGGTAAAATGGAGTTGTCGTTTTTCAAAAGAACAATTGCTTCTGCAGCAACATCGCGCGCTATTTTTTTAATTTTTGGTGAAACTAATTCACCTTTAGCACGTCCGTCTTCCATTTTATTCAGATTATAGGATAAGCGTAAAATGCGTCGTACTTTGTCGTCAATAACTTCCATCGGAACTACTCCTGCAATTACTGAATCACGCAAGGGGTGGCCCATGAAATTTTGATCGTAATTTTGTTCTTTAGTCCATGTTCCCATTTCAACATCAAGTCCACCTAGTGCAGCCGTTTTTGTATTGTGAGTGGCTCCCCAATCTGAAACAATAATTCCTTTAAATCCCCATTCTCCTTTTAATAGTTGATTGTTTAGGTAATTGTTTTGACACAAATATTCACCTCTAAATTTATTGTAAGCACCCATCATTCCCAATGCGTCGGCATCTATAACAGTTGCTTTGTAAGCTGGTAGGTATATTTCACGTAAAGTTCGTTCATTCATAAGAACGTCAATACGGTCTCTTTCATTTTCTTGGTTGTTGGCAGCAAAGTGTTTAACACAAACAGCAACATCTTGGTTTTGTACCCCACGTACATAACCAACTGCAATTTCGGAATTCAGAAATGGGTCTTCTGTAAAATATTCAAAAGTACGGCCCCCCAAGGGAGTTCGCATAATGTTAACTGCAGGACCTAAAATCATGTCTTTTCCTCTAGCACGTGTTTCTAGTCCTAGTGCCTTGCCGTAAAGCTGTGCAATTTCTTTATTCCATGTGGCTCCCAAGGCTGAACCTGTTGGGAAAAAAGTTGCAGAATCGTTGTCTAAAGCTAATGGTTTCCAACTATGGCGTTCCAGTTCTTCACGTACACCATTTGGTCCGTCGGTATAATGAAATTCAGGAACTCCTAAACGTTCAACACCGCCTGAAACAAACATTCCAGTACCGTGTAACATTCCCACTTTTTCATCTAAAGTCATTTCAGCAATTAAACTGTCGATGATGGGTTCGTATGCTTCATTCAGCTGATACTTATTGACGTAATTGTTCGTTTCTGAATCAAGAGAACAAGCACCAAATAGTAGGGTGACTAATCCAAGTGTTACCAATAAAAAATTTCTCATAATTTAATTTTCTGTGTTTAATATTTTGATCTAAATAGGTTCTTGTTTAAAAATTGGTGCAAATATAGAGTTTCTGTTTAAAGTTTACTGGTTCATTTGTTTGCGTAAGGGGGTTATTATTGAAAATGAATGATAAATATGGGTGGTAAAAATCATTTTAGTTTAGGTTTTGTAAGGCTAACTTTTCGAATTAATTTAAAAAGATAAATTATGAAATATGATCCAGCTACGCGTATTCAAGAATTGAAACAATTTGGCGAATTTGGAGGTGTAAATCCATCAATAACCGATTCGTCAACCTATACCTTTTTACAGGCACACGATATGGAAGATACCTTTCATGGACATGCCGAAGGATGTTTCTTGTATTCTCGTCATTGGAACCCTACCAATAAATACCTGGCCGATGCTTTGGCTGCAATGGATGATACAGAATCGGCATGGGTTACCTCATCGGGCATGGCTGCAATAACTTGTGCCTTGCTTCAACTGTGTAAAAGTGGCGACCATGTTATAACCAGTGTTACAACATACGGTGGTACTTATGCTTTTTTGAAGAATTGGTTGCCCAAGTATAATATTGAGGTCAGTTTTGTGAATATTTCTGATATTGAAGGTATTCGAAAAGCGATTCAACCCAACACAAAAGTTATCTATACCGAAAGCGTTACTAATCCATTGTTGCAGGTTTCTAATATTCCGGTAATCGCAAAACTTGCCCACGTGAATGGAATTCAATTAATGGTTGACAATACCTTTTCTCCAATGATTTTTAGTCCGAAAGTATTGGGTGCCGACGTTGTAGTGTATAGTATGACAAAGTTTATAAATGGTAAAAACGATTGTGTGGCTGGTGCAATTTGTGCTTCCAAAAAGTTTATTGATGATCTTTCGAATGTGAACGACGGAACTGCTATGCTGCTAGGCCCTGTTTTAGATCCAATCCGGTCATCGAGTATTTTAAAAAACCTAAACACTTTACACATTAGAATGCAACAACACAGTAAAAATGCCTTGTATTTAGCGCAGCAACTCGAAGCTGTAGGCTTGAATGTACGCTACCCCGGATTGAAAATTCATCCCGATTATGAATTGCACACATCATTAATGAATAAATATTTTGGATACGGAGGGATATTTGCCATTGATTTGAAAACGGTAGAAATTGCTGAACAATTCATGCAAGGCATTCAAGATAAAGGGGTAGGGTACTTGGCAGTGAGTTTGGGCTATTTTAAAACCTTGTTTAGTTTGTCGGGCAAAAGTACTTCGTCGGAAATACCAAAGGATGTACAAAAAGAAATGGGTTTGTCGGAAGGTCTGGTGCGTTTCTCTGTGGGTTTAGATCACAACATTGAAAAAATATTTGAGTTAATTAAACTGGTACTTGAGGATTTGAAATTAATTAGATAATTGGTGCAATCGATTTTAACTCAATTGTAACTAGTTAATGGCTATTCTAATGCTTTTATTATTTTTGTTATCCAATTCAAAAAATTACACGACAAATAGATTATCATGACTAAAAAAATTTTATTTACCGTAGTGGTGTTATTTGCAACACTATACTCCATGGCTTGTACCAATTTTCTTATTACGAAAGGTGCATCGGTTGATGGTTCAACAATGATTACTTATGCAGCCGATTCGCATGTATTGTATGGCGAATTGTATTTCACTCCAGCTGCCGATTATCCCAAAGGAACAATGCTTGATGTTTATGAATGGGATACTGGTAAATATTTAGGACAAATAGCGCAAGCAGAACATACCTATAGTGTTGTAGGAAACATGAATGAATATCAGGTTGCGATAGGTGAAACAACTTATGGCGGTAGAAGTGAGCTAGGTAGTCAGTCTGGTGCAATAATAGATTATGGAAGTCTAATGTATATTGCATTGCAACGTGCTAAAACTGCTCGTGAAGCCATTCAGGTAATGACCGATTTGGTTGAAGAATACGGCTACTATAGTTCGGGTGAATCATTTTCGATTGCCGATACTGAAGAAGTTTGGATTTTAGAACTGATTGGTAAAGGTGAAGGTGAAAAAGGTGCTGTTTGGGTGGCTCAACGTATTCCGGATGGATACATTTCGGGACATGCAAATCAGGCACGTATCACAACTTTCCCCTTGAAAGATTCTGAAAACTGTTTGTATTCTAAAGATGTGATTTCATTTGCACATGAAAAAGGATGGTACGATGGTGTTAATAAAGATTTTAGTTTTTCTGATGTTTATGCCCCTGTTGATTTTGGTGGAGCACGTTTTTGTGAAGCACGTGTTTGGGCTGGTTTCAATAAGGTTGCTTCGGGCATGGATGCACATACTGAATATGCAATGGGTGTAATTGATCATGGCGAAAATGGGTTTGCTTCGAACAGAATGCCGCTTTGGATTAAGCCTGATAAAAAATTAGCTGTTAATGATGTGATGGGTATGATGCGCGATCATTTTGAAGGAACACCACTAGATATGACCAAAGATTTAGGTGCAGGCCCTTACCAATTGCCATACCGCTGGAGACCTTTAACTTGGGAAGTTGATTCAGTTGCTTTTTGTAACGAACGTGCAATTTCAACTCAGCAAACAGGATTTTCATTCGTATCGCAAAGTAGAGGGAACTTACCCAATCCAATTGGTGGAATTTTATGGTTCGGTGTTGATGATACTTATAGTACCTGTTATATTCCAATGTATTGTGGCATGAATGAAGTACCTGAATCGTTTGCAGTAGGAAATGGAGATTTGCTTACCTATTCCGAAACATCAGCTTTTTGGGCATTCAACTTGGTGACTAATTTGGCCTATTTACGTTACAATACAATGATTAAAGATGTTATTGAAGTTCAGCAAGAATTAGAAACTAAATTTATTGAAAATACAACAGCTATCGATCAGGCTGCACTAAGTCTATGGAATAGTGGCAAACGTGAATTAGCAATCGATTTTATTACGAATTACTCTGTTAATGCAGGAAACAATACAGTAGATCGATGGAAAGAATTATCGAATTTCTTGTTGGTGAAATACAAGGATGGAAACATAATGAAGGAGCAAAACGGTGTTTTTGAACGCACTGATACTGGAATGCCTCCAGGGCCAAATCAACCTGGGTATCCACAACAATGGTATCGTAGTGTGGTGAAACAAACTGGCGATCAATTAAAAGTAATTGGTTCGGCTGGTCATTAGATATTTAAAATTATACTAATTATTTAGTGCTAAACTTTTTACAATTGAAAAAATTGTCTATTTTTGCCGCGCCTTTAAGGTAAACGTAATCTCTTACCAACATAGATATCAGGTAATATTGCGGTTTAACTCATTAAAAAATAAAGAGATGGATGCTATTAAAGTTGTACAAAATGCATTTGTACAAGAAGATACAAAACAACACCCAGCGTTTGGAGCAGGTGATACAATCACTGTTCATTACAAAATTAAAGAGGGTGATAAAGAACGTATTCAGAATTACCGTGGTGTAGTTTTACAAGTAAAAGGAGAAGGTAGTACTAAAACATTTACTGTTCGTAAAATATCAGGTAACATTGGTGTAGAGCGTATTTTTCCTTTAAATTCTCCATTGATTGATCAAATTGAAGTTAATAAGCAAGGTAAAGTACGTCGTGCACGTATCTTCTACTTCCGCGAATTAACTGGTAAAAAAGCTCGTATCAAAGAGCGCAAACGCAGATAATATTTTGCACTATTATAACAAATCCCTGTTTCGTATTTCGAGACAGGGATTTTTTTGCTTACTAACTTGAGCAATGCTTAGTAGGTAACTCCCCACTCCATTACATCAAAACCATTGCGGCTAAATCTAGGAATCGATGGCGTTGGTAAATCAATCTTTTGGTTAACAGGTTCTATCAGGTAAACCAAGCGCATGATGTTATCGGGCTCGATGGAAAAATTTAATGCAATTACTTCATCCAAAATTTTATTGCATTGTGGGTAAATGTTGAAATAATCTGAATTGATTAATCGTGGTATCCAATATTTTGTGAAGTCGTGTATCTCTTTCTCGTTGAATTTGTACAAAGCCATATTTGTTTCAAAGAACTCTAATAAGTCGACTTGTGCAATACTCCATCCTTCTTCGTTTTGGAAGTTATCGGGTTGAGTGCTTTCATAGAATAGATAGTCGTGCTGTCGATCAATTAGGCCATCAGATTCAATAATAACATTCCACCCGTTTCCGTGCTCTGGTATCGATTTGTCGATTTTACCTCCTTGTGGAAAACTGATGCTTAGTTGAAGTTGAATTATGCTTTCGGGATACAGGTAAATGTTTGGTTTGCCTACTAATTGACATTCCTCAGGAATACAATGGAATACTTGGTCGTAACCGTCATTATCGTTAAATGCAAAAAGAGTTACTAAAGCAAATAATTCATTCTCTTCGATAAAAGTGTAGCTTGGATTTTCTTCAATGCTTTCACCTTGGTCGTAGAAGTTCCAATTGTAATGTGTTGCGTTTTCCGAAAAATTAGTAAAATGAACCGTATAGGGATTGATTGAATCAATTTCCCATTCGAAACATGCTGAAACAATGTACTGCGGATCAAGTATTTTTATTGTTTTAGTCGTTGATTTTTCTTCGGTTTCAGTAGAAACTTTTAAACTTATTGTATAGTCTTTGTATTCTGCAAAAGTATGAACTGGCTCCTTTTCGTTTGACATTTCACCATCACCAAAATCCCATTCAAATTGTTTTGCATTTCGTGCAACAGCAAAGAAGTTGACTTCTTTTTGATTGTATTCATTTGGTGCAAAAGAAATATAGGCATCACCAAGTAGTATGGTATCAATAACAGTAATTTTTTTTGAAATCGTATTTTTATTTTGGGCCGACGAAGCAGTTAAAGAAACGGTATAGATACCTTGATCTGAGTACTTGTAAACTGGATTTCTAGTCGTTGATTTTTCGTTGTTTCCAAAATCCCATAAAAACGTTGTTGCATTTGTTGAATTATTTTGACATTGAACAGGAATGCCTTCTTTCAATAATAGTTCGTGTGTAAAATCAGCCGTTGGTTTCAAACTAAGGCTTTCTTCAGTAATAGTTTGGCGTAGCGTATCGTTGCCAAATTCGTTTGTTGCAATTAATTCAACGTTTATAGGAAAATTCAAATCAGAAATAAAAAATGGGTTTTTTTCCTGCGAACCAGTTGAATTGTTGAATGTCCAGTTATAACTTGAGGCTTCTACAGAACAATTGGAAAACTGAATTCCACCATCAACTGAGTCTATTGATTCAAAATTGAAACATGCTACTGGTGGTTCTTTTTCAATACAAGAAGTGACTAGAAATAGAATTGTGAGTATTAGGAATAAATATTTCATGGTGTGAATTAGTTTTTGGAACACTAAATTTATGAATTCTTATTTAGAAATGAAATGTAAGTCTTAATTTTTATATGCAAAAAAAGCACCAATCGATGAGTTTCCACTGATTGATGCTTATTAGAGCTAACTAACTAATTATTG
>JAQIBQ010000103.1 GCA_027859005.1 Prolixibacteraceae bacterium
TATGGGCTAAATTCTTAATCGATCCATTTGATAGGGATTTGTATTTGCGCGCTTCTTCATTAACCTATTTAGTAAATTTTTTCTTCTCACAATTTAAAATTATTGAAGCTGCCGGGGGATTGGTTTTCAACTCAAACGAAGCGTTATTGTGTATTTATCGATGGGGGAAATGGGATTTGCCGAAAGGTAAAATTGAAAAAGGAGAGAAAAAGGAAGAGGCTGCAATACGAGAAGTTGAAGAGGAAACAGGAATTACTGGACTTGATCTTGAAGTCCAATTGCCAACTACCTATCATATTTATAAATCACCTTATCACAAAAATAAATGGGTGCTCAAACCAACTTATTGGTTTAAGATGAAATATAGCGGTGTTGAAGAGCTAGTTCCTCAAACAAAAGAAGACATTACAAAAGCAATTTGGGTAAAAGAATCTGACTTGGGGCCAATTCAACAGAATACTTACGCATCGTTACAAGATTTGTTTATACCTAAGAAATAAAAAAAGCAACAGCAATCTATTTTGTCGCTTTTAGTATGTTGGCAAATTGCATTTCGAAATTTTCATCGGGCCAAGGTGCTTGCGACCCTGCCATTCTGCCTTGTGGGTCTATTAAGAAATAGGTAGGTAAAATACGAATATTAAAAGCATCGTATACTTCGCTTCTAGTCATTCCTCTTAAAACAGTCCATTCAAAATCATCGGTGTAAAGAATTCCAGCATTGTCGTCAATATTGTCATCTTCAAGAACAACAACAATAGCTAAATCTTCAGCATATTTCAATTGAAAAGCTTTCATTAATTCTTTATGTGGTAGAAATTTTTCGTTGTCGGTACGGGTAAAACACAAGTAAACGTATTTTCCTTCAAAATCTTCCCAACCCACAAAATTTCCATCAATATCAATTAAATCGAGTTCAGGAGCAATAGCACCGTACATGGTTCTAGCTAATTCGTTGAAAATTTCGGTTGCAGTTGTTTGGTGAATGGCAACTTCGGATGTTTCAGTAATTTTTTGAAGAATATTAAATAAGCCAACAGTATTAAATCGTTTTGAATAGAACAATGGTTTAACGCCTTTCAGTATAATTGATTCTGCAAGCGAAGTGTCAAAAAGTTTATCAAGTGTCATCCAGTCAAGGAGTTGCTCGTAGGCGCCAGAGTTTAGCATTACACTAATTTTTTGACCGTTTACTTGTTGCGTGGCATATTGCAAATACTTTGGAAACAATTTTCCAAATAATTCACTGTATTCAGGTTGTGTGTAAAGTATTGGTTGTTCAATAAAAAACTCTTCCATTACCTGAGTTGGGTCTTGAATGAGTGCTGTGTATTTAACCGAAGCGAATTTATATCTTTTGAAATTTTCGAAATACTCATTTTCTGTAACAGGAAACATTTCTTGTAACTCACCAATAACTACTTCGGCTGTTTCAAGCGAACGACGGTAAAAGATTTGTTGCATGTTCTGGCTCATCTTCAAGTTGTACTGACGGGTGAAGTTTACAATCAGAAAATTCGTGTTGTCAGGAGAAGAATTCTTAACGCCAAAATGAATAATCTTTGGCCTGAAAAATGGGTTGGACGATTTCTTTGGTGCTTTAGGGGGTAAAGCTAATTCTATGGTTTCATCAGGAGTAGCAACAAACCATCCTATATAGGTGTCGAATTCGCTATATACAGTTGTTTCGCTTGTAATGTTAAGTTCGCAGCTTAAAACCCCATTTTCATCAACTGTTCCTTCGCCAACAATTTCTTGTTTTTCAGTTAGAAAATTTGGTATAATGTAAAAGCTGAACGAATTTCCGGTGTACTCAGGTGCATTAAATTTTACTTCGGTAGCCCTAAGCATTGAGCTAATAAAGAAAAACAAAACAAGTAATACCAAAGATTTATTCATGCTCATTCTCAATGTATTTTTTGATGTCTAATCCGGTTGGTAAAAATATACTAACGTCGCCATTGTGTTTTAAAATATCACGAACAACCGACGAGTTTACAGGAGTATGCTCTGGCATGGTTAATAAAAATACAGTTTCAATATTATTGTACATTTTTTTATTTACCTGAGCAATAGCCCGTTCGTATTCAAAATCGGCCGATGTTCGTAATCCACGTAAAATGTGAGTTGCTTTAACCGTCCTGCAA
>JAQIBQ010000115.1 GCA_027859005.1 Prolixibacteraceae bacterium
AGCAAATGAGGAACATACTGCCTGATAGGTGGGCAGAACCAGAAAACTTATAAAACATAAAAAAAATCCCAATCAAGATTGATTGGGATTTTTTTATGCGTTATTCCGGAGACGCTTACGAAGAATTGAAGCGAAGCGGAAATCGTGAACACCATAAATAAAAATACCGTGAATCAAAAAAGTGAGAGCCATTTCTGCTGGAGAAAGAAAGCTATAAAGTAATTCTAATCCGAACAAGACTATAAGTATTGTTAAGGTATATCATAACATTTATAGAAGTTCATCCACCCGAATTAAAATGATCCTGATTAAAGTCTATTTTCACTTTGTTGTAGATAAAACAGATCGTTAAATTGCTAGATATTTGTCATCAGGCAAAATCATAACGTTTACACATACAGTAAATTAACAGATTATTTGATGGTTCTAAAATAAGCGAATAAGATGTCTAGTAGAGGATAATATCAAACGATTAAATATCCAACTATCAGATAATCTGTATGTCCAATCGTCCGAACATCTGAAGAACAGCTTAAAAAAACAATCCGGCCACTTTTGAAACTATATACGCCAAAACCCATGCAAGCGAAGTTGCATAAACCACATTAAACAAGGCCCATTTCCATTTGCCAGATTCTCTTCTAATTGCTGCTATAACTGCAATACACGGAACGTAAATCAATACAAAAACAAGCAAGGCCAAGGCAGTTGGCTTGGTATAAATTGGCGTTCCTTTTAATTCACCTTGTGCATGTTTCTGACGTTGTATGGCATCGCGTAATGAACTATCATCTGCCGATTCGTCGCCAGCATAAAGAACCCCCAATGTGCTAATCACAACTTCTTTGGCAATAATACCTGAAACTAAACTTACCCCAATTTTCCAATCGAATCCAATAGGACGAATAAGGGGTTCAATTCCACGGCCCAATTTTCCTATGTACGAATTGTATTGTTGCTCTTCATAAATCTTGAAATTTAATTCAGATTCGGATAACAATAAGTCTTGGGTTGTATTTAAACTATCGGAATTTGTTTCGTTCAATTGCAATTCAATACGAGCTAATTCACTTTGGTATAGTTCAATATTTTCGTTGGTGCGTGGAAAATAACTTAAAAACCACACAATTATCGATGCCCATAAAATAACGCCCCCCATTTTTTTAAGGTATTCTTTTGCCTTACTCCACATGTGACGAATTGCAGACCGTAAAGTAGGGATGCGATAGGGGGGAAGCTCCATAACAAAAGGTGCTTCTTTGGCTTTAAATATCGTTTTTTTAAGTAAGAGCGCAGTCAAAATCGAAATGGCAATTCCGGCTAAATACATGCTAAATATTACTGTTCCTGCTGTTTCGGGGAATATGGCTCCTGCTATTAAAATATAAACCGGTAAACGTGCACTGCAAGTCATAAATGGAATAATCAGAATAGTCAACAAACGATCACTTCTATTTTCCAAGGTACGAGTTGCCATAATAGCTGGTACGTTGCACCCAAATCCCATAATCAAAGGAATAAACGATTTGCCGTGCAAACCAATCAAATGCATCAGTTTGTCCATAATGAAAGCAACACGAGCCATGTAGCCGGTATCTTCCATTAAGGAGATGAAGAAGAAAAGAATTACAATATTCGGCAAGAATACCAACACGCCACCTACACCACCAATAATACCATCCACAATAAGGTCTTTAACCGGACCATCGCTCAGTAAATTTCCAAAAACAGAACCAATCCAGTTTACACCTATGTCAATCCAATCGGCTGGATAAGCACCAAATGTAAAGGTTGACTGAAACATGATCCATAAAATGAGCAGAAACAGTGGAAAACCAGTATACTTCCCGGTTAATATATTGTCTATTTTTTCAGAAAAAGAATGTTGTCGTTTTGTTTTTTTAGCCTTGAACGTTTCTTTTAAGGCACCTGTAATAAAGCCATAGCGAGCATTTGTTATTAAAGTTTGCGTTTTTTCTTTGCAAAGATTTTCTAAACGATTTATTTCTTTATTTGCCACTTCAACAACAGCTTCAGCGTTTTCAAGGTAGCTTATGTTTTTATGGGTATGTTCATCGTTATCGAGTAGGCGTAACGAAAAATAACGCGACGAAATATCCCGAATATAGTTACTCGCTTTCCAAATTTCTTGTTGAACCTTATTGATCGATTGTTCCAATTCAACACCGTAATTAATATGAATATGACGTTGATTAGGATCGTTGTTTTCTGCCACCTCAATTACTTTATCGAAAAGTTGATGAATACCAACTCTTTTCGATCCAACCGTTTTAACAGCCGGCATTCCTGTTATTTTAACAAATTGCTCAATGTCAAAGCTATCGCCTTTTTTGTCCACCTCGTCGTACATGTTTAAGGCAAGTACAACCGGAATATCCATGTCAATCAACTGAGTAGTAAGGTATAGATTACGTTCCAGGTTCGAAGCGTCAATCACATTAATAACCACGTCGGGATGAGCTTTAAGCAAATGATCGCGCACAAAAAGCTCGTCGGGCGAATTGGGCGAAAGGGAATAAGTACCGGGTAAATCGGTCAGTTCAATAGCGTAATTATTGTAGTCTGTTTTGGCTTTTTTAGCATCAACCGTAACTCCCGAATAATTGCCAACATGCTCTTGTCTGCCCGAAATCGCGTTGAAAATCGAAGTTTTTCCTGAATTCGGATTACCCACAAAAACAACTTTCAGTTCATTTAGGGGTCTTAACTCTTTCATTTCCTTCTTATTGAACGAAAGAGTTCCATTATAAATAATTTCATTATCTGAATTGTCCTCAAGTGAAACCACTTCAATAAGAGCCGCTTCACTTCGTCGTAACGAAATATTGTAGCCCATTATTTGGTACTCGATCGGATCTTTAAAAGGAGCATTTTTAAGCACATCAACCTGTTTTCCACGTACAAATCCCATTTCTGAAATTCTACGTCGAAAACTGCTGCGTCCGTTTATTTTTTGAATAATAACGCTTTCTCCGGCCTCTACGTCCTTAAGTGTAATCAATTCATTATTTTTTAAGCGGGCTAAAAATAGCAAACATTTCAACGAGATTAAACTTATTCAGACTTTTTACAAATAAGAACGAATAAAAATCATTATATGTTATGAGTGGAAAGCGCTTTTATCGTATATATAGACGTATTATGGCGGCTTTTCTCTCACACAAAACCCAATCGCACATCAGGCTTTCCGCTGTATCTTTTGCTTCGAAACTCAGCAAAAGGATGTCGCTTCAATCCTTGCCGCAAAAAAATGAACGAGATAACTTCGATTCAACGCTTAGTACTTGTAAGTGCTTAGCGAAAGTTTGAAAGATGCATTGGAAGAAGGTCAAATTGTACAATTGGGCGATTTAGGAAGCTTTAGAGTAGGCATCCGAAGATGTGAAAGCTTCATCGATAATAGGAGCGAAGACCATTTTTACGCCTGGTCCCGAGTTAAAAAAATACTTCAACTTTTTCCAGAAAACACAGGTGACAAATAAAAAAACACATGTGTTTTTTATTTGTCCTTAAACGTTTACCAATGAAATACATCTGTTCCCTAAAGTTCTCACCACTTTCATACATTAAAATTAGAAATAGTAATTATTATGTTTAAATTAGAAGGACTATTAAGAATATGTTTTGAAAGCAAGGAGAAGCGAACTGCTGTGTTCTTTTAATTTGCATTGTTCTGGAATTTGAAACTTTGTGAAAATCACAAAACAATTGACATAAAAAAGCCCCGTATTGAAAGACGAGGCGACTTAAATGTTTTCACAACGGAATAATCCTTATTG
>JAQIBQ010000135.1 GCA_027859005.1 Prolixibacteraceae bacterium
ATTGCATTCTCCTCTGGTTGCAAAGTCAATACAGCTTCGGTTGGGATTTCATATTTACTGTCAACCCCAGGAAGGTTTTTAGCTATTCCTTCTTCGGCCAAAGTGTACAATTCCGATTTATTGCTTTTGCAAAAGTCAATAGTAGCATCCATGTATATGGTATGTACTCTTTCTTTGCCGATTATTTCTGCTACTTGTTTTCGAATATTTTCTTCTGGAGAAATGAAAGAACAGATCGTAATAATGCCTTGGTCGTTTAAAATACGTGCTATATGTGCTACTCTACGTAAATGTTCAGCTCTATCAGTAGGAGAGAAGTCTAATTCTTTGGATAAGCCGGAACGTAGTGTACTTCCGTCTAATAATGCAACCGTTGCTCCCATGCTGAACAATTGTTTTTCGAGTAAGTAAGCCAATTCGTTTTTTCCACTTCCGTGTAAGCCTGTAATCCAGAGGGTTGCTCCTTTTTGACCATAACGTTTTTCACGTTCGCTGGTTTCAATCAAACATTCACCTTTATCGATACGACTACGGTATTCATCCAAAGAAATGGTGTTGCTCAGGTCATCGCTACTTAGTTTATCGATGATCATACCTACAGCACAGGTGTTATGCGATACCGGATCGATTAGTACAAAGGAACCTGTGCTTTTGTTTTTAGTATAGGGATCGAAGAAAATGGGTTTTACGGTAGTAAGAACTGTACGTCCAATTTCGTTTAATTCAAAATGATTAATCCCCGATTTTTGTAAGGTGTTAATGTCTACCTTGTATTTTATTTCGTCTATTTTTGCTTTTGTGGTATTGGTATTGTGCTTGATGTAGAACTGAGTAGCTGGATTCATTGGCTTCTCATCCATCCAAACCAACATGGCCTCGAAATGACGCTCTACATGCGGTAAATTATCGGGATGAACGATCATCTCACCACGAGAAATATCTATTTCATCCTCAAGTGTTAAAGTTACTGATTGAGGCGGAAATGCTTGATCTAACTCACCATCTAAAGACACAATTTGTTTGACTTTCGATGTTTTACGTGAAGGCAATACCATTACTTCGTCGCCTTTTTTTATAATCCCCGAGGCAACTTTAGCGGCAAATCCTCGGAAATCTCTGTCGGGACGGTTTACGTATTGTACCGGGTAGCGGAAATCTTCGAAATTTCGGTCGCTTCCTACATGAACGGTTTCCAAAAATTCTAACATGCATTTGCCATGGTACCATGGCATTTTATCCGACGACTCAACAACATTGTCGCCTTTTAATGCTGAGATGGGAATAAATTCCACGTCGGGCACATTCAATTGGGAAACAAATGCTTTATAATCGGTACATATATCGTCAAAAACCTTTTGATCAAAGTTGACCAAATCCATTTTATTTACCGCCAATACTACATGTTTTATCCCCAATAAGGAAATTAAGTAGGTATGTCTACGTGTTTGTGTAATTACTCCTTTAGTAGCATCAATTAAAATGATGGCAATATTTGCTGTTGATGCACCGGTAACCATGTTGCGGGTATATTGTTCGTGTCCAGGGCAGTCAGCGATGATAAACTTCCGTTTGTTGGTACTGAAGTAACGGTAAGCTACATCAATGGTGATTCCTTGTTCGCGTTCAGCTTTTAAACCATCAAGCAGTAAGGCGTAGTCAATGTCTTCACCGGCATGTCCCACACGTTTGCTGTCGCGTTCCAAAGCTGCCAATTGATCTTCGTACAACATTTTACTGTCGAACATCAAACGGCCGATCAAGGTTGATTTTCCATCATCGACCGAACCAGCAGTAAGAATGCGTAGTAGGTCTTTTTTTTCGTCCTGATCTAAGTAGGTTTTGATGTCGAGTGAACCGCGTTCACCTCCCATGGGAGTGTTCTTGTTCTGCTTACCCCTCTCGTTCCCCCCTGAAGGGGTGAGGTTCGCTTCGATGTTGCTTTTATTTTTATTTGATTGATTTACTTTCATTCTGTTGTTTCGTTAAATGTTTTTCTATTTCAATTTTGCACTAACCCAGTTCTCCCCCTTGGGGGAGTTAGAGGGGGCTTCTTAAAAGTACCCTTCCCTCTTCTTTTGTTCCATGCTTGCATCCTGATCGAAGTCGATCACTCGTGTGGTGCGTTCCGAAACGGTAACTGTCATCATTTCTTCTACAATCTCTTCGATGGTATTTGCTGATGATTCTACGGCTCCAGTGAGTGGATAACAACCCAAGGTACGGAAACGAACCATTTTCATTTTAACTTGATCGCGTAGCTCTTGTGGCATACGATCGTCGTCGGCCATTACCCAAGTGCCGTCCATGTTCACCATAGGGCGTTCTTTGGCATAGTATAATGGTACAATTGGAATGTTTTCTAAGCGAATGTATTGCCAAACGTCGAGTTCTGTCCAGTTGGAAATGGGGAATACTCGAATGGATTCTCCTTTTTGCACTTTGGCATTAAAAATATCCCACAATTCTGGGCGTTGATTTTTGGGATCCCACTGGTGAAATTTATCGCGGAAAGAAAAGATACGCTCTTTTGCTCTTGATTTTTCTTCATCGCGACGTGCACCACCACAGGCAGCATCGAATTTGTACTTGTCAAGTCCAGCTAATAGGGCCTGCGTTTTCATGATGTCGGTATGTACCTTACTACCATGAGTAAAAGGGCCAACACCCGATTCAAATCCCTCTTTGTTATGGTGTACAATTAAATCCCAATTGTTGTCTTTTGCATAATTATCGCGGAACTCAATCATTTCCTTGAACTTCCACTTGGAATCGATGTGCATCAATGGGAATGGTACTTTGCCTGGATAAAATGCTTTCTCTGCTAAGCGAACCATCACCGATGAGTCTTTACCAATGGAGTATAGCATGACCGGATTTTCGAATTCGGCTGCAACTTCACGTATAATATGAATGGCTTCAGCTTCGAGCTCTTTTAAGTGACTTAAGTTATAATCTTGCATATGTTTTGTTTTTAATTTTTTTAATAATGACAAGCAAAAAAGAAGTGTCTATTTAGATTTTCGAAATTTAATTAAAGGTTTGTAAATGTGTTTTCCATCTTCTACTATTCCAAATTTAGAGTGGTACCATGCACGTTCGTGTAAGTAGTAAAGCCCAATTTTTAAAATGACATCGGCTGCGCCAATTGCCATGCCAAAATCAAGACTTCCTGTCACAATCCATCCAATAATAAAAGTAGTTATTGAAGCAATGAAACGCCAAGTAATTGCTTTTACGAGGTGCCTTCGAGGTAAAACAGACATGTTGTTATTTTTAAGATGATTAAAGTAATAATAGATCGTTAGATTTTCAGATATAAGCTTTTAGACAAAACGCTTCGCGCTAATAATCAGATACTTGTGTAGATATCGAATTAATTCCAACTATCTAAATATAAGTGCGGTACAAAACATTAACGAACTATTGAAGTAAAAAATGTAAAAAGGAATTTGTAATTAGTTCATTCGATTATTTAATGAACTTATAGGGGTCGAATCTTATTTCAGGGAGGATTTTAGTAAGCATGCTACGTATGGTTTCATCCATATCGGGATTGGTATTCTCAATTTCAATGAAGGGATTATCTGGCATTTCAAATGGGGATGAAACTCCAGTGAAGTTTTTAATTTCACCTTTTCGTGCCTTTTTGTATAACCCTTTTGGATCACGTTGCTCGCAAACCTCAATGGGAGTATTAACAAATACCTCCAGAAAGTCATCTTCTCCAACAATATTTCGCACTAAGTCGCGAATTTCGTTAGTAGGACTAATAAATGCACATATGAGAATGATTCCACAGTTCATAAAAAGCTTTGAGACCTCAGCGACTCTACGGATATTTTCTAACCGATCTTCATCAGTAAAATTCAAATTTTTATTGATGCCAGAACGAACATTATCGCCATCCAGAATTTGACAGAAATAGTTTAATTCAAAAAGTCTTTTTTCTAAAAGGCTAGCTAAAGTTGTTTTGCCTGAACCTGAAAGTCCAGTAAACCAAATAACCTTGCCGTGTTGTTTAAGGTAAAGTTCTTTTTCATTTCGATCTTTTATTTTATCGAATGTTGTGTAAATGTTGTTTGGATTTGATGTCATTGTTGCTATTGTTTGAGACAAGGTATACCTTGTCTGTACGTGAAATGATTATTGTACGATGAAATAAGGGTTAAGCAGATTTTCTTTGTTGTACATTAATGGAATTGCTTCGGGGTATACATTTATCGTTTTACCGGCAAAAAGAGCAATGGCGTGCCCTGCTGCTGTATCCCATTCCATTGTTGGACCCAAACGGGGGTAGCAATCTGCAATAACTTCAGCTACCTGGCATATTTTAAGCGAACTACCTTTGGAAATCATTTTTAAGGGCTTCCCTTTTTTGTCGAGCTTATCAATATAAGCTTCGGTCTCTTCACTCATATGTGAGCGTGAACCCACTACTACAAATTCTGTTTTTTCAATGGTCAATGGGAGTTTGATTGCTGCTGCAAAATTACCTGAAGTGTAATTATCTTTAGTCGTTTTGAAAGATCCTTTTTTATCAGCATAAAATAACTCTTCGGTTACCGGAACATAAACCACACCTAAAATGGGAATTCCATTTTTAACCAATGCAATGTTAACTGTAAATTCACCATTACGTTTAATGAATTCTTTTGTGCCGTCTAGAGGATCAACAATCCAAAGTGTATTCCATTTTTTTCTTTCATCGAAAGGAATCGCTTTGCCTTCTTCACTTAATATTGGATACTCTGTTTTTTCTAAATACTCAAGTATTTTATAATGTGCTGCTTTATCAGCTTTGGTTAAAGGAGAATTATCTCCTTTTAATTCAACACCAAAATCTTCAGTATTGTAGATATTTAATATCTCATCGCCTGCTTTTGTTGATGCTTGGATGGCCGTTTGTAAAAGTGTATTGTTGATCATGTCAAATGTGTTGATTTTTGAAGTGTTATCGTTGTATTGTTCGCGTTGCTAAGGTTACCCCCTCTGCCTTTGGCATCTCCCCCTAAAGAGGGGAGAACGCTTTTCTGTTTATTCCGAGGCTGATCCACATCGCATCCACGGGCCAAAGCAACATAATAAGAGTACAACTGTAAGGGGATTACTGCTAAAAGTGGTGTGAGTACTTCGTCGCAAGCTGGGATTTCCATGATGTCGTGTACCGTGTTTTTTAATTTGCTGTTACCTTGGGCCCGGTTGTAGGCGGCTAGCCTGCCGATGTATGGCCTGAAGTGGAACTGCTTTGGCGAGGCGATATTTTGAGCCCCCGCCAGGGCAAGTGACACACAGGTTGTATGAGGGAGCTAGAAGCCGTAGGCCGTTAAGGCCGCCAGAGCTTGAGTACCTGTCCCGATAAAGATCGGGACTGCGCTACGCTTCGAGTTCTTGAGTTCGCTACGCTCACAGGTTGAGGTTGAGTATTGGTTAATCAATTATAACCTTTTTACAAGATACCAGCTACTTGATTCTTTTAAAATTTTTGGGATCTTTCTCAATATTGATAATTTCAGGTGTAAGACTTCGCTAACAATTTACGGTTGAAGGTTATTTTTTATTTTATAAAGTTCGTTTATTAAAGGAGGAAGATCTTCCTTAATTGTTTTGTAAATAACTTCAGCATCAATGTCGAAATAATGATGAACAATAATGTCTCTCATTCCCATAACTTGTTTCCATTGAATGTTAGGAAATAAGTATAATAGTTCTCGATTTGTTATTTTATCTAAATTTTTAATGCTTTCTCCAACGGCAGCCAGTTTCATGCATGTACTGTCTAGTAGTATCATACCATTTTCGGTAGATACAAAATCGTCATACGTTTTTATTCCTTTAGTTCTTCGTTGAACTACTTCTAGATTTTCACAAATCAAAAGAACAAGATCATAAGCCAATTCCTTATCGAACATATAGGCCTTCTTTTTTAATTCTTTTTTTTAGCAATTGATTCATTGAATCACGCATACGTACAATATCAACATTGATGTCGAGGATTTTCTCCAACTCTTCTTTTAATGCGTGCATTTTAAAAAGACTTAAAGGTAGTCCTTCGTAATAAATATCAATATCACTATTTTCATTTTGCTCTTCCCTTGCGACTGAGCCAAAAACACCCATACGTGAAATACCATATACTTGACCTCTTTTCTGTTGAAAGTCGAGTAAAATATCCATGTATTGTTGTTTTGTTTTCATTGGTATTATTTATACCGCTAAAGTTAGTGATTTTTACAATATGCTGTGGGGTGTTCGCTGCTCTCAGTTAAGGTTTAGGTTGCGCCATTTTCCCAACAGATGATGCTTTTAGTTGTTGGGATCTCTCACTTCGATAAAAATCGGGATAGAGATGACACTGTACTTTCGCTTCGCTTACTAAAGGCTGAGGTTGAGATTGAGAGTTCGCTGCGCTCACGTTGTATTGTTTGTTCGTTTTGCTCACTTAATTCAACGTTAACTGTGATCTTTTTTACTTAGGTACTTATGAACTCAGGAACTCAGGTACTTTTTATAGTCAACAGTCATTAAAAAAGTCATTAAGTCATTAGTCATTGGTTAAAAGTTAGCAAGTTACTTAGGTACTTATGAACTCAGGTACTTTTTATAGTCAAAAGTCATTAAAATAGTCATTGGTCAATAGTCATTACCTGAGGGTACTTCTTTTGTGATCAATGTTTGTTTAAAGGTCTTGATCATAGCTGGTGGACCCGAGATAAAATAGTTCGAATCAATACCGTTATCATTGGAAATTTGTTTAATATTTATTACACTTTCTTCGTTCTGAAAGAATAATTACACGAAAGAAGTTGTTTATGAGTAAGATTGAAGTATTGAATTTAATCGATTTTGTTTCTCTTTAATAATCTGGCTGAATGATATATTCTAAGAATGTCAACTTGATAGTTAGTTTTTATCCTGTAAATTATTCTGTATTTACCTTCAATTAACTCTCTGATTGATTTCTCATTAAATTCATCTACGATTTTACCTGTATATGGATTGTCAGCAATTATCTGTACCCTTTGGTATATTTTATTTGTCGTAATAGTGGCATAACGTTGAGAATTCGCAGCTATGTAATCGTAAATTTCTTTCAAATCGAAGAGTGATAATTCAGTCCAGACTATTTTGACCATTTATCAATCATTAATTTGACATCCTCATTTGAAATAACTTTACCTATTTCAGATTGTAGTAGGCCTTCCTCCACTTTCTCCATAAAAATCAACTGATCAATCAATTCATCAATTGAAAATGTGTTAGGAAGGTTTTTAACAGTTCTGTTTACTTTTTCTCTTGTAAGCATCGTTTATTCTTTTTACAAATGTAATAAAATACGAATTACCGGAAAACACGAATTGCCCAAATTTTATTATTCCCAGTCGTCGGTTGTTGTCGGTTGCTTGCCCCCTGTTGAAATTTACTTCGTATTCCACAGGGTAAACCCTGTTGAATAACGCTTCGTGTTAAAATCTTCGATTTTATTCCACGGGGTAAACCGTTAAATTCGACGAAGGAGAAGATTTAATGGGGTCAAAAGTTAGTAATTTACTTTGTTCCTTTTCAGTTACAGATCTCTCTCTGCGGTCGAGATGACACTGTGTTTAGTCAATAGTCATTAAAATAGTCATTGGTCATTAAAATAGTCAATAAAAAAGTCATAAAGTCAAAAGTTAGCAAGTTGCTTTGTTGCTTATGGACTTTTTCACTTTTAAGTTTGGGATCTCTCTCCACGATAAAAATCGGGATCGGGATGACACACTGCATTGTC
>JAQIBQ010000149.1 GCA_027859005.1 Prolixibacteraceae bacterium
GTAAAACGAACTGGAGACTTGAGAGAGAAATTTCTGATGGTTGTTTCTATATTGATTTAAAATATGAAATTTTAACAGACACACACATACTAAGTAGAAATGATCTTGATTCTCCAAGAGGAAAACAACCAATTTTTATAAATGCAATTAGACAAGGATTTCACACATGATTGATGATAAGGATAAATTAGCATTAATTAAATATCGAATAGAGCAAGCCGTATAGACTATCGACGTTGTTGACTTTCTTATCAATTCCGACAAACTAACTGTTGCAGTAAACAGAATATATTACGTACTTTTTTCAATAACAGCATTAGCAATTAATAACGGATTTCCATTTAATGAATATTGAATGAAGTACCTAAAACTTCGATAATTGTTTTGCCCGAAAAAACTTTAAAAGGTATAGCCTCATTTCGTTTAACTTCAAAATAGGCCTCCCCTCTTAAATAAACTTTTCGAACTTTTTTGATGTAGTTTTTAGGGATTTTAAGCGTACTGTTTTTATTTAGTCATACACGAGAACCATCCTCAAGAATAAGTTCTTCAATTGAATTACCGGCAGTATAGATTTGTGCAAATTGATTTTTTAGGACAGCACTATTTATAGCCCAAAAACTTAAACTAATTAGGAGTATAAATGTAGCTGCATATGAAATTAGCTTGAATCGTTTCAAACGAATCACTTTCGATGTTTTTAATGAAAATCTCGACGAAATATTAATTTGGGCACTATCCTTGTTGAATTTTTTCGTCAAAAAAGCCTCATCCAAACTGTTCCAAATAACTTTAGTTTTATTGAAATATTTAAGGTTTTTATCAGAATCATTCGGCCATCTTTCAAACTCCTGTTGTTCTGATAAAGATGCTGTTTCAGATAAATTTTTTTCAATTAATTGATGACTCATGATTCCTTTTTAAGTTAAGCTTCTATAGCTATACCCCTAAAAAGGCATTCAACCCTTAAACTTTTTTCTATTTTTTAATCGCTAATGCCCAATTAATGTCCAGTTTAAATTTATTTGCAAATTCCAATACCAACCTTCGCTAGACTGATAACGATTATTAAGTTTACATTGATTACAAATAACTAAACAACATAAAAAGGATAATGCCTACATTAATTATTATCAGTATATTACACATACTTTTACATTAAACTGTAGTATTCTTTATAATCAACAGCCATGATAAAAAATAGTATTGAAATTTTTAAAAAGTACGGTGCTAAAGCAATTTTTTTAGTCACTGGGTTCGGATCATTAATATGGTTTTTAGTTCGAGTTATTCCTAAACCATCAAGAGCAGCATATCCTTGTATGCGTACTGCACTTCCTTTGGCTTCTTCTTTAGTAGTTTATTTAATTGGCCTTGGTTCTTTCACTATGCTTATGCGTAAAGCAAAAGACCGTTTTCAAAAAGCAAAATATTTGATATCTGTTGGATTGGCAGTTGCAGGCCTACTCGTTGGTTTTGTAACGATGGTAAGTTATAACATCAAATTAAACGCAAACCCGTTAACCGAAACAGTAACACCAAATGAAGTTCATGGTGTTGGTACAGGCATTTACCCTGGAAGAGTTGTATGGATACATTCTCCCAAAGCCACAAACGAGAATAGTCAAAATCAAGATAATGATTATTGGTATATGGATAAAAACACCAATCAGGAAATTGTAAGTGCCATGCTGTCTAACGGATTACAATTAATGACAGGCAAATCAAACGACACACAAGCCTGGGATGCGTTATTAAAATATTTTAATAAAAAAACAGGGAATGGGGATAAAGGTTATACCGAAGGTGAAAAATTTGTAATTAAAACCAATAACAATGGTGTTCGGAATGGGGATAATTGCATTAATACTTCGCCACAAATTACCTATGCAATTCTTGATCAATTAGTAAACGTTGTTGGCGTTAATCAAACAGATATTAGCATAGGCGATCCCAATTGCACAATGCCTGCTTATACCTATGACCATTGTAGTACTGATTTTCCAAATGTTAATTTCTGGGGTGAAAATGCTTCAGTTGAACCTGTAGCAAATTCTTTCTATGCCAGTGATGGCAGTACTGTTGATGCACTTCCTCAATCGTATATCGATGCTGCTTATATGATTAATATTCCAATTCTCAAGAAACATCATCGTTCAGGAATTTCTATTTGTTGTAAAAATCATTTCGGATCAATTGCACCTTTCACAGGCGGTGCCTGGCATCTACACCCGTCACTTCCTTGCCCTGAAGCATCAGGTATTGCAGAGAATGGAGATTATGGATCATACCGATGTTTTGTTGATATTATGGGGCATAAAGACCTAGGTGGTAAAACAGTTTTAAATTTAGTTGATGCACTTTGGGGTTCTGTTAACTGGGGACATCCTGCAGTAAAATATTCTATGACACCGTTCAACAATGATTGGCCATCATCACTTTTTTTATCACAAGATCCTGTCGCGATTGAATCTGTTTGTTTTGATTTCTTATATGAAGAATTTGACGAAGATCATCCCACAGAGGGAGGTACTCCCGATGAAAATAAAGGACCTTTCCCTCATTTTGCTGGAGTTGATGATTATTTACAGCAAGCTGCAGATCCTGACCTATGGGCTGTTGATTATGACCCGGAAAATGATGGAACAATATTAGAAAGTTTAGGTGCAAATGAGCATTGGAATAATGCTATTGATAAACAATATTCGCGCAACTTAGGAAGAGATGCAGGTATTGAACTTTTTAAAAAAACTGTTACCTCTGTTGATGATTTATCTTTAGCTGACGATGACAATAATCTTGTTAAAAATTATCCTAATCCGTTCAGTGATTTCACTACAATAAATTATCACATTAATACTCCAGGTGAAGTTACTTTGAATATTTACACTATAAATGGAAAATTGGTTTACAAAACCATCCAGAAACACTACGATTCAGGCAGTTTTGAATATGTTTGGAATGGCAGTAATAGTGATGGAAATCTTTTATCTAATGGTAATTATATTCTCAATTTGAATATTGATAATAAAATCACAAAATCACAAAAATTAACGATTAATCGATAAGACTATACTTCGGAGTAATACCAACTTGATTATATAATGCAGCATTGGATGTTCTTGTATTTTTGATTTATACAAAGTAAAATTCGCGAAGCATAGCCATAGCTACGGTTAAGAAATTTAATGAAGTAGAAATCAAAAAGACAATACTGATATGCGTCATTATATAGTTAAATTGGTATAAGAACGAATGATTCTAATTTGATGCGATCAATTTTTCTTACTCCCAATTTACTTGAGCAGCTTTTTAT
>JAQIBQ010000194.1 GCA_027859005.1 Prolixibacteraceae bacterium
ATAATCGACAGGAGAATTAATTTCAGTATGCATTTTAAAAAGGTTTCCGCTCGCTTCCATAAGGGTGTAATTTACATCAAATTTGAAATTGTTTTTAAAGCCATTTATCATGCAAAATACATGATTTTCATTCATAAAAAAACCCTGTTCCAAAAAATGGAACAGGGTCTTAGTATATATCTATCAGAAGTATTTATTTCTTAATTTTAGCAATAATTTTTTTTGCTCTGCTTTGTGTATCAAACACAATTGGAGTTGCAATAAATAACGATGAATAGGTACCTACAACAACACCGATTAACAATGCGAAAGTAAATCCTCGGATGGTTTCACCACCAAAAATAAAGATCGCTAACAATACAACAAATGTAGAAAGTGAAGTACTAAACGTACGACGTAAAGTACTATTTAGCGCATTATTTGTATTGGTATTTAAATCGCGTTTGGGATACAAACCAATAAACTCACGAATACGGTCAAATACTACCACAGTATCATTTATAGAGTAACCTAATACAGTTAGAATCGCGGCAATAAATGCTTGGTCGAGTTCCAGTGAGAAAGGTAAAATCCCGCTAAATATGGAGAAAATACCCAACACAATAATTGCATCGTGAGCCAGAGCAGAAATTGCACCTAAACCATATTGCCAATCGCGGAAACGAACTAAGATGTATAAGAAAATAATGACCAATGAGAGCAATAAAGCGATTAATGCACTTTTCTTAATATCATCGGAAATAGTAGGACCAACCTTGGTTGAGCTCTTGATATAATCTTCAATAAATGTATCCTGATCAACATCAGCTAGCATCGATTGTAATCCTTGGTACAATAAAGCTTCCACTTCATTGTCTACATGCTCCCCTTTATCGTCAACTTTGAAATTAGTCGTAATACGAACTTGATTGTCGGCACCAAATGTTTTCACCTCAGGAGCAGCACCATATACTACTGCCAATGCTTCAGAGACTTCGGCAACTTTAACATCTTGGTCAAATGCAACAACATAAGTACGTCCTCCTTTAAAGTCGATACCATAATCTAAACCTTTGGTTGCAATTGAAGCAATTGAGCCAACAATTAGAATAGATGAAATTACATAAGCAATTTTTCGTTTTTCTAAGAACTTAACTTTTGAATTAAGCAACCAATCTTTAGTTGCAGTTGATGCAAATTTGATTTTCTTATCTTTTCCTATGAAAAGGTCAAAGATTAAACGGGTTAAGAAAATTGCACTGAACAATGAAGTAATAATACCAATAATCAGCGTTGTAGCAAATCCTTTTATTGGACCAGAACCGAAGAAATACAATACAACACCAGTTAACAAAGTAGTTACCTGTCCATCGATAATTGCAGAATAAGCATTTCTATATCCATCCTGAATGGCCAATTTCAATCCTTTGCCCGCTCGACGTTCTTCCTGTATACGTTCGTAAATAAGTACGTTTGCATCAACTGACATACCAATGGTCAGTACAATACCCGCAATTCCAGGCAAAGTCAATACGGCTCCAAACGAAGCCAAAACGCCAAACATAAAGAATAAGTTGGCAATCAAAGCAACGTTAGCAACAGCACCTGCATGGTAACTGTAAATAAACATCATGTATGCTAATACTAACATGAAAGCAATCGCAAACGACCACAAACCAGAGTTGATTGATTCTTGACCCAATGAAGGACCAACAACATATTCTTCAACAATTTCAACTCTAGCAGGCATTTTACCTGACTTAAGCATGTTCGCTAAATCCTTTGCTTCTTCTACAGTAAAACCACCAGTGATGCTTGATCGTCCACCAGTAATTTCACCGTTAACGGTTGGTGCAGAAACAACGTATTCGTCTAACAAAATAGCAATTGATTTACCAACGTTATTTTTTGTCATGCGAGCCCAAGTTTTGGCACCTTCACTGTTCATGCTCATGTTTACTTCGGCAGTAGCACTGCTTTGACCAAATTCTTGACGAGCATCGGTAACAACAGAACCATCTAGTGGAGCTCTTCCATCGCGAGTGGTAACTTTTAACGCTACCAATTGGTAGAAGTTTTCAGCATCGTCGAATGGTTTCATTTGCCAACGGAAAATCATTTCGCGTGGCATTAATGAACGTACTTGAGGTAAATTCATATAAGCGTTCACTACAGAAGTATCGCCGAAGTGAGCAAAACCAATATTTGGTCCAGGGAATAATTGTCCTTGGTTATTTACATTTGGAGTAAGTGCACTGAACAATGGAAAATCTTTGGCCAAATCTGTATTTTCATCAATTGATGTACTATCGGCTTCGGTTGTTTCCAATTCTTCTAACAACGATAATTCATCGTCGGCTTCAGTTGTTTGCTCATCGGTACTTGCTTCGGCAACTGTTTCGTCAGCCTCAACAGCAGCTTCATCTGACGCTACGTCTTCAGAAGTTGTTTGCATCTCTTTAATTACCTGATTGATTTCTAGCAAATAAGGATACACTTCTTGGTTTTCGTAGGTTTCCCAGAATTCTAACGAAGCAGTTCCTTGTAACAGGTTACGGACACGATCTTTATCCTTAACACCGGGAAGTTCTACCAAAATACGACCGGCCTGAGATAATTTTTGGATGTTGGGTTGAGCCACACCAAAGCGGTCAATACGAGTACGAAGAATATTAAATGTATTATCGATGGCAGCATCAGCTTCCTCCTCAATAACTTTCAATACTTCTGCATTTGATGAACCAAAGTTGATACGATCTTTTAATTCAGGAGTTAAAAAGTTAGCAGCTAATTTTGCATTTGGGTCGATCTCGTTGTATGCACGACCAAATAAACTTACAAAATCATCTTGGCTATTTTCCTGACTTTTTTGAGCCAAAGCAAGAGCAGCATTAAACGTAGAGTCTCTGCTATAATTCGATAGCGCTTTCACTAAATCAACCACCGAAATCTCGAGGGTTACGTTCATACCACCTTTTAGGTCAAGCCCCAGGTTTATTTCTCTTGATTTTACCTCTTTATAGGTATACTTCCGTATTCCTAAGAAATTGTATACCGTTTCACTTGACATTGAATCGAGGTAATGTACTTTCTCAATAATAGCAGCATCATCCCTCTCTGCATCATTTTCGATATGAGCAGTAACAGCAGCAGCATTTTCAACAGCATCTTTTTCTACACTCTTAGATTTGAATGTAAATGATAACTGATACAAGCATACTAAGGCGAGCAATATTGCAAACAGCCTTATAGCACCTTTATTTTGCATTTGATTTAAATTTTATTAATTCTTTTTGAACTTTTTTTACTGAATGGCAAATATATCCTTTTTTTATAAAATGCAGAGGATAAAACCGCTTAATTGAATGCCTTTATAACCAATTCTGTCCTAAATAAATTTGGCGCTCCGCCCAAACCCGACTTCCTTTTTATTTCAAAAGATCATTGTTGAGTTCAGTAATATTGAAGCAAGCTTCCTATTACATTCACTTATCGCAATAATTATTCACATGATTAAGACTGTTGATGTTTATAAAACGAAGTTCGGCAATACCTAAAATATAAAATACTTTATTGGCAATACTTCGTATTTGTCTTAACACAAAAAAACCCGATAGCTATGCGGGGCAAGGCTTCCTTTAAAATAACTTCTTTATTTAATGAAATCTTAAGTGAGGCCAATCATGCATTGTGAAAAACAAAACTTCAAACTCGTTTATAACCGATAATACACTCATTTCGTTCAACATGTAACTGCTTAATCTAATTGTTTAGGACGCTATTGCTTTATAAGCTATAATTGTGTTTGGAAAATTCGAGAATGAATTATTCGAATCAACATGAAAGGTATTACGAGTTATAAAAATTATTAGAGATCAGTAGCTAACTGCATATTATTTCTGTTTGATATATTTTGTCAGACTTCACCATTCTGCTAATTAAATTATTGAATATGTTCTCTTTCATTTGAGAGCGATTAGTTCTGTAGCAAAATTCATCCAGATAGCGGTTAACATTGAACTCACTAATCCAAGAATAGGTTGTTCGAAGCCACGATTTCACCTGATGTATCATTGTGTGCAGAGCCTTAAAGTTTAATCCGTGGTTGCTTTCAATTTGGGTTATGTCGTATTGTTTCATTAACGGTCTATAACCTTTCCATTTATCTGTAACAACATTAGCATCCTTGGAGATGTGCTTATCGAATATTTTCTCCAGCTCCTTCGCCGAATAGTTATCTATTTTCATGGAATACATGCGCTTAACTTTACCATCATCCGTGAGCTCCACAGCACACACCATCTTTTTTTTGTTGCTGTCATAGCTTCGGCCAACCTTGCCCTCTTCTTTTCCACCGATAACAAACTCATCAACATGAACAGTTCCATTCATCGGTTGGTTTTCACTTGACTTCATGGCTTCTCGAACCTTATGCATAAAAAGCCTTCCTGTCTTTTCTGTTACTCCAAAGCGGACAGCAACATAGCTTGCAGAGAGACTCTTGGTCGTTGTTGCCATTTCAAAGCAGATAAAAAAGGATTTACGTAATCCAAATTTAACTTTATGAAACAATGTATTTGCCGTTACCGATTCGGTATGGCTACATTTATT
>JAQIBQ010000280.1 GCA_027859005.1 Prolixibacteraceae bacterium
TCAGCAGGCAAGGGGAGTTTCATTATCTCATCCCCAATTAACGACTCAATCTGTTTTATTTTGTACATATCGGCTTCGTTTACTAGAGTGAGTGCTACCCCTTCTGTATCTGCTCGGGCTGTTCGTCCTACACGATGTACATAATCTTCGGCATCGTTAGGTACATCGTAATTCACAATTAAGTTGATGTCTTTAATATCAATTCCACGGCTTAATACATCGGTAGCAACTAAAACTCTTGTTCGTTTTGATCGAAATTGAGAAAGTACCTCTTCTCGTTGTTTTTGTTCTAAATCGGAAGAAATACCCCTAACGATGTAATTTTTGTTTTTTAATCCTTGAACGATTTGGTTCACTTTAACTTTAGTTGAAGTGAATATTAAAATACTTTTGTAGTCTTCGTTGTTTGCTATTAGTTGGTTGATAAGAGGTTTTTTCTGTTCCTCTTTTGTTAAATAAACAGCTTGAAGAACTCCTTTGGCAGGTTTTGATAATTCGATTATAATTTCCTCTGGATTATGTAAAATTGCTTTAGCCAGAAGTTTAATTTTGGGTGGCATGGTTGCACTAAAGAAGAGTGTTTGTCTCTTCTTTGGTAAATACGAAATAATACGCTGTATATCTTCATTAAAGCCCATGTCCAACATTCTATCGGCTTCATCAAGTATAAGATGTTCAACTTGGTCGAATTTAACGTATCCCAAGTTCAAGTGAGAAATTAATTTTCCAGGAGTAGCTACCACAATGTCGCTATTACTCGATAATGCGTTCTTCTCACGAGTAAAATCACTGCCATCGCCACCACCATAAATTGCAATTGAGTTGGTTGGGATAAAATATGAAAAACCTTGTATTTGTTGATCAATTTGAATGGCCAACTCACGTGTAGGAACAATTATTAATGTATTAATCGATTTCGACTTTGAGTGGGCAATTTTGTTTAGAATTGGTAGAAGAAAAGCAGCTGTTTTTCCTGTTCCTGTTTGAGCAAAAGCCAATACATCTTTATTCTCTAATATGGCAGGAATTGCTTTCTCTTGAATGGGTGAAGCTTTTTCAAATCCCATGTATGAAATTGCTTCTAAAATATCATCATTTAAATCAAATTCTTCAAATCTCATGTAAAAATAATTACTTGTTGTTTTTGTGCTATAAAGGTATTCAAATATTCTTCACTTTTGTAATGTAATTTTGAATGGGTAAACTACAAAGATTGACATTAAATAAAAAGTTTTTTTATTTAGTATTGACTAAATTTATAATTATTTATAAAGCTTTGTGAGTCAATGCTTTATAAGTGTGTAATCAGAGAATAAGGCAATTATAGTGCAGGAATTTATTGTTCTTGACCATTCATATGTATTTATGATGCATAGATACTCAGTTTGTTTACAACTGCTTTTGAGCGTATTCCGATGGGTTTACACCAAACTCGTCGTTAAAGCATTTTCTGAAATATTTTAAGTCGATAAAACCTACATCGTAGGTTACTTCTTTAACCGTGAGGTTGCCTGTTTTGAGCATTTCTGCTGCCTTATGGAGCCGTACTTTGCGAATGAAACTATTGGCCGATAATCCGGTTATGGCCTTAAATTTTCGGTACAATTGCATTCGACTTAACCCCAAGTCGGCACAAAAATTATCGATATTATATTCTGAATTATCTAAATTTTGAAGTACAATGTTGTGTGCTTTTTCAACTAAGGGATGAATTTCTTTTTCAGGTTCGTTGATTTCATTTTGCTCTGTAGTAATATTCTGAAGGTTGAATTTTTCTTTCAACTTTAACTGTTTCTCAATTAATTTTTTGATGCGTATCATTAAATGACTCGGATCGATAGGTTTTGGAATATAAGAGTCGGCACCTTTGCTTAGTCCCTCAATTCGGTCGGTTTGAGCAGAAAGAACCGTGGTTAGAATAACAGGTATATGATCGGTTCTTGGATCGTTTTTGAGTGTTTGACACAACTCTAATCCATCCATTTCTGGCATCATTATATCTGAAATAACAATATCAGGAATTTGCTCGAATGCTTTATCTAATGCTAATTTACCGTTTGCTGCTTCAATTATTTTGAAATCATTTTCAAGTAATGATTTCAAAAATTGACGAATCTCAAAATTATCATCAACTATTAAAGCAATCAATTCATCTTTTTCATATAAGTTTTTTATTTCCAGTAATTCATTTGTTAATGATTGCTGTAAGGATTGGTCAATTTTTTTCCAATCAACAATGGTTTCTTTGTTTTGAGATATTTTCTTTTCATCATCGGAATAAACATCTTTAATAGGAAGTGTTAGTGAGAAACTAGAACCAATGCCAAATTCGCTCTCAACAGTTATTTCACTTTTGTGTAATTCAACTAAACGTTTCGAAAAACTTAAGCCTATACCTGCACTGTTTCTTTTGGTAGAACTATAAAAACGGTCAAATATTTGTATTTGCTCTTCTTCTTTTATTCCTTTTCCTGTATCGCTAATAGTAATAACAACGCCCTTGAGTGATTGGCTGATATTAACCGTTATGCTTTTATCGTTGGGTGTATATTTGAATGCGTTTGAGAGCAAATTGAAGGCAATACTTTCGAGGAATTCCTGATCAGCATAAATTGATCCTTCAAATGTTGTTTTAAAGCGATAATCAATGTTTCTTTTTTGAGCTTCGTAATTGAAAAATAGAAAGATGTTGTAAATGAATTCCGAAATATTAGTCTCTTGAACTTTGAGATTAAGTTGATCTTTTTCATTTTTTCGAAAATCCATTATTCGGTTGGTCAGTTGTAACAACCTACTGGCATTTCTGAATATCATCAAATGCTTTTCTTTGAACGGATTATTTGTTTCGTTTTCAAGTATTTTAGCTAGTGGCCCAAGAATTAAAGTGAGAGGAGTTCTGAATTCGTGCGATATGTTTGTAAAGAAACGAAGTTTTAACTCATCCAATTCTTTTTGCTTGCGATATTCTACATCTTTTAATTGTTGTTGATGCTTTTGTTGCACTTTCATTACACGCAAATAAATAATAATGAAAATGGATACCATGGCAAAAACAAAATAAATAATGACTGCAATAGTTGAAGCCCAAATTGGAGGTGCAATTGAGATTGAAATTGAAACCGGTTTATCACTCCAAACTCCATCGTTATTCGTGCTTTTTAGATGAAAAGTATAGTTGCCTGGAGAAAGTTTGGTATAATTTGCATACCTGTTATCTGCATCTTTATAATTCCAATCATTGTCTACACCTTCAAGCATGTATGAAAATTGACATTTTTCTTGCAATTGATATTCCAAATTGGAAAATTCGAATGCAAATGTATTTTGATTATAATTTAACTTTATACTTTCTGATAGTGTAATATTCTTATTCAGAATTGTTTGGTTTTTCTTACTTGTAGGATATAGCGCTGTATTGAATAAGTTAAAGTTTGTAATTTTTGGGTTTGGTTTTTTGAAATTATACTCAATTTTATAAGGTGTGAAATAGTTAATGCCATTTAATCCACCAAAATATAAGGTATAGTCATCGGCAGCATAAACGCTGTTTAAGTAGAATGAATTATTTGATAATCCATCCGAAGTATCAAATAGCTTATAGGGTTCCTTAAAGTGGTTTGAATTTATACGAAGTATCCCTTTTTGAGTCCCCATCCACAAAAAACCGATTGGGTCTTCAGTAATTGATTGAAAATCAAAGATAATATCTTCGTTAAAGGTAGAAATGTATTCATTATTTTCATAAATGGTTAAACCAGCTTCGGTACCAATCCAAATTTTATTATTTCTACTTTGGTAAAGGGTTGTTACAAAATTACTTACAAGTCCTTGTTTGGTTGTGATTAATTCTTGTTGAATTATCTGGTTGTTATCAATTTTTAATTTCAAAACACCGCCACCTCCAAGTCCAATCCAAATAAATCCTTCATTATCTTCAAGAATTGAGTTCATTGAGATATCCTTTGAAAGAGGAAGGTTTCCATGGGTATCGGTTAGAATAATAAATTCATCAATCTCTTCATTATAATAAAAGAGAAGTCCATCCCAAGTCCCAACGAGAAAAGTATTATTACTGGTTTCAAGTAAACTTATTACAGTATACGATGAAAGGTTATTATAACGATCTCTGAATTGGGGGTAATAATTGAGAGTAATAGGTTTCGTATTGTGGTCGAATTTATAAATTCCCATTTGATTTTTAGATGAAAACCACATTTGATCGTTATGGGTTTCCAGAGAATAAATAAAACGAGGTTGGAGGTTATTTTTGTTGTCAAATTTAGTAGGAGTGAGGTAGTCTTTTTGTTTATCGTATTGCATTATTCCTTTACCCCAACTTCCAACATACAAGGTCTCTTTGTAACTTTTGATTTTACTAATAATATCAGGTATATCTTCATCTGCATTTGATGAGATCTTTTTGAATTGAATATTACGATTAAACATGGAATATAGACCCGTTTCACTTGCAACAAGAATTGTATTGTCTTTGGTGATGAGTAATTCGTTCACATCGAGGCTTTTATTGTCGTTGTCCCCTTTTAGGTAAGAGCTTATTTTTTTAGTCTCAACATTGTATTCCAACAC
>JAQIBQ010000307.1 GCA_027859005.1 Prolixibacteraceae bacterium
TGAGACAGGGATCCTAAGGTATCAGGCACGTAATAGGCCACTAAGAATTTTGTTGTTCCCGAATCATTTGTTCTTTCTTTGGCCAGAACAGTACATTGTTTAATCCCTTGTACCTGTGATAGGGCATGTTCAATTTCACCCAATTCAATTCTAAAACCACGAATTTTAATTTGGTCATCGTTACGTCCAATATATTCTAAATCGCCATTGGGCAACCATTTCACAAGATCGCCGGTTTTATAGAGTTTGGTATATCCGTTTAGTACATCGCTTTCAGTTGCAAACGGATTTGGAATAAAACGTTCCTGTGTTAGTTCCGGGCTGTTTAAATAGCCACGGGCAAGGCCGGCGCCACCAATGTGTAATTCCCCAGTTATTCCTACAGGTATGGGTGAATTGTTAGCGTCAAGTACATATGATTTTAAATCTAATAATGCTTTTCCAATATTTGATTTAATGACTTCGGTTTGAGTAATTTCTTTATAGGTAACATGTACAGTTGTTTCTGTAATGCCGTACATGTTAATAAGCTGTGTATTTGAGTTGTTTTTATTTTGATAATTCCACCATGTTTGTAATTGATTTGTATTTAAAGCTTCACCTCCAAAAATAATATATCGTAATGTAAGCTTTTCATCAGAAGTCTGTTGAGAAGCAATATCTGCAAATCGATAAAATGCTGAAGGCGTTTGATTTAAAACACTGACTTTGTTCTCAATACATAATTTCTGAAATGCTTCAATATCTTTTGTCAGTTCTTTTGGAATAATTAAGAGTTTCCCTCCATAAAAAAGTGGGCCCCACAATTCCCATACACTAAAATCAAATACATAGGAATGAAAAAGAGTCCATACGTCTTGAGAATTAAAGTTAAATAAGTGTTCAGTAGATGTGAATAATCGTAGTACATTTCTATGTTCTAACATTACCCCTTTAGGATTTCCTGTAGTACCCGATGTGAAAATTACATACGCAAGATTAGCTGGCTTACTGAAAGAGGAAAGGTTTGTATTTTTTTCAGTATTGTATAGTTCTTCTGATAAATCGGTATATATTATCTTGTTCTGAGGTAGAATAGAGCAATTTGAATCCTTAGCTTTCCTTTGAGTTAAAATGAGTTCCGATTTTGTATTTTCAATTATGTAATCTAATCTTTCTTGTGGGTATTTTGTATCCATTGGAACATAAGCACCACCAGCTTTCATAACTGCTAAAATACTAATTACCATTTCGAGACTTCTGTCAAGATGCAGTGTAATGAGTGTATCGGGAGCTAGTTCTGTATTCGTCTTATGTTTATATTGTTTCCTAATATAACGAGCTAACTGGTTACTCTTTTCGTTAAGCTCTTTATAGGTTAATTGTGTGCCATTATAATCTAAAGCAATGTTATTTGGATTCTTTTCTGCTTGTGCCTGAAAGAATTCATGGATCGTTTTTTCTTTTTCAAAACTCTTTTCATCTGAATTCCAATCGTATACAATTTGATTATAACCTTCGGGGGTTAATAAGTTTATTTTGCTATACGCCTCATTAGTATTTAGAATAAGTTGACTTAAAAGGTAGGTATAATGACTAATGAGATTAAAGATGGTTTCTTTTTTAAATAAACTTGTAGTGTAACTTAACTGACCAATTAATTCATCTTCACTGTCGTCAATAAAAATTGACATATCAAATTTCTCAACTTCGAATAAATTTTCTTCTTGGAAAAGTTCGAAATAATTATTTTGTTGAGAATTTCCTTTCCGTTGTTTACCAAAACTCTGCACACCAAACATAATTTGAAATATTGGATGTCGAGAGGAATCTCGTGATACACCAAGTTCGTCTATCAGTTTTTCAAATGGTAAGTCTTGAGATTGTTGTGCTTCAATTTGGCTCTGATGAACATTTAGTATTAAGTCATTAAAGCTTTGTTCCTTATCAAGAATAGCTCTATTTACCTGAGTATTTACAAAAAAACCAATAAGTTTTTCTGTTTGTCTAATGTGTCTATTGGCAATAGGAAAACCTATAACAATATCGTCTTGACCAGTATATTTATTTAAGAGAATATGAAAACTACTTAACATTAAGGTATGTAAGCTGACCCCCAATTTTTTTATTAATTTTCTAAGCTCAAGACTGGTTTCTTTGTTTATAGTAAAATTCTGACTTGCACCTTTATAACTTATTAAATTAGGTCGGGCATAATCTGTTGGGAATTCTAATGTTTGGTATCCAAGTAATTTTCCCTTCCAATATTCTAATTGTTTTTTTAACGTTTTGTCGGTTAAATATATTTTTTGCCATGCTGCATAATCTTTATATTGAATTTCAAGTGGGGGTAATTCAAATGTTGTATCCTTAATTATATATGCATCATAGTAATTAATAAGTTCTTTGAGAAGAATATCAATTGACCATCCATCAATAGCAATGTGGTGAATTTTTATTAATAATAGTGTTCTTTGAATTAAATTGTCATCCGTTTTTATTCTGTAAAATTTTACTTTAATTGGATATTCGTTACTTAAGTCGAAAGGAGAATTAATATCTTCTTTAATCGATTTAATGTAATTGTCTTTTCCAGTTAAATTATTTTCTTCGATTGAAACAATTGAGTTATGTACTTTTTGAATACTTAGTTCTTCTTTTTCATCATATTCGATTGTAGTTCTTAATACTTCATGTCGTTTAACAATTTGCTCAATTGCGTATTTTATACCTTTTATGTTAGTGTCAATATTAATGTCTAAAACAACAGGTATATGGTAGGCATTTGTTCCTTGCTCATATTGCTCTATAAACCAAAGTCGTTCTTGTGCCGGGCTTAAAGGGTAAAACTTTTTTGTATTATCCTTTAATATTGGTTTTGTAAGAAAATCTTCTTTCGAAAAAATTGCATTCTCTTTAAGGATTGTTTTGATTTGTACTTTATGCTTTATAATAAAATCTTTTGTTTCCTGATTCTGAAATTTGACAGGAGCAGAAAATTTAAGTTTATCATTAATAACCCAAATAGCGCCAATGTTAAACCTTAATTCATTAAAAAAGAGGTGGATGTGTGTCATGGTCAAGTAATTCAATTTTGTCAAATTTTAAAATTCAAATTCCACACTTTCATCGCTAATTTGTAAACTGACAAAGTTCAGTAAAAACTGTTTAATGTTTGGGTATTTAAATATATCTGCAACTATACAATCAAAACCGAGAACGTCACTCATTCTATGTACAACCTTAATTGCTAAAATCGAATTACCACCAATTCTAAAAAAGTCATCTGTAATACCAACTTTCTCAATTCCAAGTTCCTCTTTCCATATATTGCAAATTTGTTGTTGTGTTTGGTTTTCAGGAGGTGTATAGTCGCTTTGTGAAGACGAGAAGTCAGCTTCGGGCAGTGCCTTTTTATTCAGTTTACCATTAATGGTAAGCGGGAATTCCTCAATCTCCATAAGTATACTTGGCACCATGTATTCTGGAAGGAGCAGAGCTAGTTCATTGAGAATTTCATCGTGAGATAGTGATCCTAAAGTATACGGGACATAATATGCCACTAAGAATTTAGTTGTTCCCGAATCATTTGCCCTTTCTTTGGCCAGTATAGTACATTGTTTAATTCCTTGTATTTGGGAGAGAGCATGTTCAATTTCACCCAATTCAATTCTAAAACCACGAATTTTTATTTGGTCATCGTTTCTGCCAATGTATTCTATATTGCCATCAGGGAGCCATCGTACCAAATCGCCTGTCTTATACAAACGCGTATATCCTTCTGCTTTGTCTTTCTGGGTGGCAAACGGATTAGGAACAAAGCGTTCTGTAGTTAAATCTGGAAGGTTTAAATAACCCCTTGCCAGACCTGCCCCGCCTATGTGTAATTCTCCGATAACGCCTATTGGAACCGGAATATTATTAGTTGGATCTAGAATGTAAGCTTGCGTATTTTGAATAGGACAACCAATATTAACACTTTTATTGGGATCTGTCTCATAAAATGTTACATCAATAGAGGCCTCAGTTGGCCCGTATAGATTATGCAACTTCAATGATGGATTGATTATGTTTTTATATGTTTGTTGAACAACATTAATATTTAATGCTTCCCCACTGCTAAATATTTGCCTTATTGTAATGTTAAATTTTTCTTGTTGCTTATTTAGATAATGGTTATAGGCCTCCAACATACTTGGTACAAAATGCAGGGTTGTAACTTTTTCCTTATTGATTAATTGGTGTAAATACTCACAATCCTTATGACCTTCAGGTTTTGCAAATACTATTTTTGCACCATACCAGTTTGCCCATAAAAGCTCCCACACTGAAACGTCGAACACATAAGGGGTTTTTTGTAAAACAACATCATCTGCATTTAAAGGATACATTGACTGCATCCATTCAATTCTATTCACGATGCCTAAATGATTTAACATCACTCCTTTGGGTTTTCCTGTTGTTCCTGAAGTGTAGATCACATAGGCAAGATCAGTTGATTGACTTTGCTGAGGAAGATTGGTAACATTTATTTCCTGATATAACTCTTCTGATAAATCAATGTGAATGACTTTGTCTTCCGGAAGGTGTTTCTGATTCCCATTGGTCAGGTGTTTTTGGGTAAGAATAATCTCTGTCTTGGTATCTTCCAGTATGTAATCTATCCTCTCTTGGGGATAGTCAGGATCCATCGGAACATATGCTCCTCCGGCTTTTAGAACGGCCAGTATGCCTATTATCATCTCTGGCCCTCTATCAAGAAATAGAGCAATCAGGGTATCTGGAGTAAGTGCTGACTTTGTTTTTAGTTCATATTGTTTTCTAATATATCTGGCTAACTGGTTGCTCTTTTCATTTAGCTGTCCGTATGTAAGTTGTTCGTTTTCGAATACAACAGCTGTTGTTTCCGGAGTTTTAAGGACTTGTTCTTCAAAAGCTAGATGCAACGTTTTATTTCGAGAGAACTTTTTGGTTGTTTTGTTCCACTGGTAAACTATTTTATCGTAATCTTCAATGTTTAGTATATCTAATTTGCCAATACATTTTTCGGGAGAAAAAATTAAATCAAAAAAGATTTTCTCAAAGCATTTTGCAAATTGTAAAACGTCATCTTCTGAAATTACCGATGGATTGTAAATAAAATGAAAATTAACATCATCATCATCATTATATTCATCAATTTCAAGTACTAAACTTTCACTTTTATAAGGAGCATCATCTGTAATTGAGCAAAGTTTGCATTCTCCAAATTGTTGTGAAAAATTCATTCTTCGATATACAACAGTTACATCAAATAATTCATTTAAGAAATTTGGATCGGTTCTGAGTTGATTGATTGTTTCAAAAATTGGTGCTCTTTGATGTCTATATATTTCTCTTGTTTCTGCTTTTATTTTGTTTAGTATTTCGATAAAAGAATTTTCATTCAAAAAGCTAATTCTAAAAGGAACCATGCTCATAAAGAGGCCAGCAGTATTTTTAAACCTTTTATTACTTCTATTTAAGATTGGCATGCCAATTATAATATCATTTCTATTCCAAAATTTGGAAAGGGAAATAAATAGGACTCCTAATAATGCTTGAAAAGTAGATACACCTATTTGTTCTGAAACTTTCAGTAATGATGAATAACACATTCTATGAATATTCAGAATTACTTTTTCTGTATGAAGCGACTTTTGTTTGAGATTATACTTTTTTATTGAAAAATCGAAAGGTGAAGGTAAAGGTGTTAGTTTTTCTTTCCAGTATACCAATGAATTTTTAAACGATTCAGAATTTTTATATTTGATATCATCAGTTAAAAAATCGAGGTATGAATAAGATTTTATTTCAGGAAAGCTGTTATTTTCTAGTAAACTATTATAGG
>JAQIBQ010000342.1 GCA_027859005.1 Prolixibacteraceae bacterium
TTAGAAAAACAAAACACCTTTTTTTTTCTTATTGTAAGTATGAAAGATTTTTACTTTCTACTATCTTGCTTTCTGTTTTATAAAGCAGTAGGTACGAAAAACACAACAAAAAAAATGAAGAAGGATGAAAATGACAAAAATATTTAAAGAATTCTTTAATAGTGAGAAAACGGGTGGAATCATTTTGGTTTTTGTGACCATACTTTCACTTGTAATTGCGAACTCATCGTGGCAGGAAAGCTATATACATTTCTGGCATATTGATCTAGGTGGTCACAGTATTGTTCATTGGATTAATGATGGACTGATGGCTATTTTCTTTTTATTGATAGGATTAGAACTAAAAAGAGAGATTTACAAAGGAGAACTGTCTAACTTTAAAAAAGCATCGTTGCCAATTTTTGGAGCAATGGGGGGCATGTTTATTCCTGCAGGAATTTTTTTATTGCTTAATTTTGGTACCGATACTCAAGCTGGAGCAGGTATCCCAATGGCAACAGACATTGCATTCGCTATTGGTATTTTGTCTCTATTGGGCAGTCGTGTTCCTGCATCACTAAAAGTATTTCTTACAGCACTAGCTGTTATTGATGACTTAGGAGCAATACTTGTTATTGCTATTTTTTACACTACTTCTTTATCGTTTTTAAATTTATTTATCGCCTTAGGTATTTTCGGATTGCTACTTGTATTAAAGCGGATGAAAATTCAGAGCTTAATTCCATATTTAATCGGTGGAGTTGTTATGTGGTATTTTATGTTGAACTCTGGTGTTCACGCTACCATTACAGGCGTTTTATTAGCTTTCACTATCCCATTAGGTATGGGTAAAGAGAAATCACCTTCCGATAAACTTGAGCACACACTGCACAAACCAGTTGCTTATTTTATACTTCCCTTGTTTGCAATAGCAAATACAAGTATCGCAATTGGTGGAGATTGGCTTGCTGGTTTAGAGCAATCAAGTAGTTTGGGAATTATTTTAGGACTTATTATAGGTAAACCTTTGGGCGTTTTTATTTTCTCTTTTATTGGAGTCGCTCTTGGCCTTTCTTCATTGCCAAAAAAATTGAATTGGAAAAATATAATTGGAGTTGGATTCTTGGCAGGAATTGGATTTACAATGTCAATATTTATAACTCTATTAGCCTTTGATTCTGCAGACGTAATTGATAATTCAAAAATTGCGATTTTGATTGCTTCTTTATTTGCAGGAATAATTGGATTTCTATTTCTTAAAATGACGTTAAGACCACAAGTAAATCATGATTAGATAAATTAATGCGATCAATTGTAATTAGCTTGTATGTTCACCTTAGGTACATATAGTCAGTTCGGCTTTTGGTAGATAAAAAACACGTGTTTGTTGATTCTTCTTTTAATTGCTTTTTTGTTTATTTTCCTTTGTGTATTGTTTCCCCTACATAATTTAATGCCGATATTTAAGCATAAATTATTATATCGATGGCAATACAGTTAAGCATAAAATATACTGAGTTAGAATGTCAAGAACAACAAAAAAAATAAAATATACCGAGACCATTATTTTTACTTTTATATGGGTGGTTTTCTTTATCAGTCCAATAGTAATGTCAAATATTATTGACGAAATTAATTGGAGACAGATTTTTAATGTGTGGCTAAGATTAAGTCCATTTTTATTAATTACCCTCATCAACCAATTTTTTCTCATTCCATATTTATTTTATCAACGAAAATTATGGTATTTCCTGTCAACCTTAGTATTACTTGTTTTTTTAGGCACTTCTCTTTTATTATACTGGAAAACAAATCCAATTAACTTTGTAAATGCTGAAAAATTTCCTGCTGACAGAGAAGTTCGTAGAGATCCTCCCCCAATACTCCGTTTTGAGAATAAACCACCTGGACCTGATTCAAAAAGACCTTCTCAACATCTAAGAAAACCAAGGATGTTATTTGGAGCTTGGATGCCATTATTAAATTCAGTCTTTATTGGAATTTTAATACTGGGATTTGATTTAGGCTTACGCACTTCATTTAAATGGTCGAGACTAGAACAACAACGAACCCAATTAGAGAAAGAAAATATTAAAAATGAACTGGCTTTTTTACGCAATCAGTTAAGTCCTCACTTTTTTATGAATACCTTAAATAACATTCATTCATTAATCGATATTGATACCGAAGAAGCCAAAGAGTCGATTATTCGTTTATCACATTTGATGCGTCATTTACTATACGATTCAGAGGATGAATCCATTCCTCTATCAAAAGAAGTGAACTTTATTCAAAGCTATGTTGAATTAATGAAATTAAGGTATACCGATAAAGTTAAAGTCTCCTTTACTGTTGATTCAGACACTTCTAATATTAGCATTCCGCCATTACTTTTTACATCTCTCATTGAGAATGCATTTAAATACGGGGTAAGTTATAAGCAGAAATCATTTATTAATATTGAATTATTTACTAAGGAAAAAAATCTGTACTTTTTCGTTCAAAATAGTAAAACTGATATGCATAAAAGTGAAGGAGGAATTGGTTTAGAAAATACCCGAAAAAGATTAGACTTACTCTATGCCAGAAACTATGAAATGAAAATAGAAGATGCTGAAAAGTCATATTCAATTCACTTAAAACTACCTCTATGATTAAATGCATTGCCATTGATGATGAGCCTTTAGCCCTAAAGCAAATTGTTAATTACATTGAGAAAACACCTTTTTTGAACTATGTTGAGGGTTTCGACAATGCATTTTCGGCAATGGAATTTCTGCAACAGAACCCTGTTGATTTAATGTTTGTTGACATTAACATGCCCGATTTAAGTGGGATGGATTTTGTAAAATCGTTGGATAATGCACCAAAGGTAATTTTCACTACAGCCTATGCCGAATATGCGTTGGAAGGTTTTCGGGTTGACGCTTTAGATTATTTACTTAAACCTATTGGGTACAGCGACTTTCTAAAAGCAGCCAACAAAGCAACGCTTTGGTTTGGTAAATTAGAACCTGAGGTTTCAACTTTAAAAGCCGATGAAGAATTTATGATGATCAAATCTGAACACAAGATCATTCGTATTAATCTTTCCGATATTAAATACATTGAAGGTATGCGTGAATATGTACGCATTCATTTAACAAATCAGAAACCAATCATGACCCTACTTAGTATGAAAAAGGTTGAAGAATCGCTTTCTAATGATCAATTCATGCGGGTTCATCGTTCGTACATTGTAAACTTAAAACGAATGACCACCATTGAACGCATGCGCATTATTTTCGATGAGAAAGTTTATATCCCCGTTGGTGAGCAATACAAAGAAAAATTCCAAGAATATTTGAATAAGAATTTTTTGATTTGATTGAAGTTTTATCTTAATCTCTTCAATAGAAAAAAATGAAATTAATTGAATAGTAAAAGCATATAGGACTCGATGGTAGTTTTATATGTTTTTTTTTAAATTCAAACTGGTACTATTTACTGTATTGTAGAAACAATACCATTCTTCTCTCCAAATTCATTGTCCACTTTTAAATCGGCTTCTAAATCGTTAGTCCGAGTACTTCCATCAATGAAATACCTAAACTGATATTCATTGCCAGTTTCAAACTCTATCGTTTGAGTAAAATCACCCGACTTTAGGGCTTTCATTGGTTCAACTGCTTTATCGCAGTTGTTAAAGTCACCAAGTATTTGTAACGTTTTTGCACCAATAGCATCTTTTGCATTTATTCTAAATGAAACCTTACAAATTGACTTAGTCTTTAGCAAATTGTTTTTTAATACTCATAATTAATAGTTTATAAAGAGGAACTAACATTAGCACGTTGTAAAATTACACATTATGTATTGTAGAGCATGTTTCTTTCCTCTAGTTTATAGCATCCAGTATAATACTTGACATTTACCTAACGGAAGCATGTTTATAAACACCTTTTCTGATATTCTGCTTTGCACCGTTACATTTTTTAGTGTAAATCCTCCACTTGCAATAAAAAAAATGAGTAATCAAATCTATTACCAAATGACTTGTAAGTAGCTGGTATATATATGTTCTGACATAAGTGGAATTTTCTTTTTACCCAATATCATTCAACCCCAAAAAGATATAGTAATATTTCCAATGAATAATAATCATAAGCAAGAAGAAAAAAAATTCTTATATTGAATGTGTAGTAAAGAGCTGGAAAAGGGAATATTCAAACCGACTAAAAGTGAAAGGGTAAATGGTCAAAATTAAATTCTACAAATCGAACTCAATATACACTCCAATAAATTTTATTTTGTATAGTGTGTTTGTCATTCTGTTTGGGAATTCAAATTCTTTTGCCCAGACTACTGACAGTTTGTTTTATAAAACTTACGATACGATATATATTGCTTCGGAACCAGATTATCCTCCATACTGTTTTGTCGATAATAAGGGTAAAGCTGATGGTTTTGCAGTAGAGCTTTTTAAAGCATCAGCTGATGCTATAGGGGTGAATACCAAAATCAAAATTGGCTTATGGAATGTTATCAAACAAGAATTAGCGGAGGGGAAAATTGATGCTTTACCACTTGTAGGCAAAACACCTGAAAGAGAAAAAATATTTGATTTTACTATTCCTTATCTATCCCTTCACGGAGCCGTATTTAAAAGAAAAGGAGAATATTCACTCAATTCTCTTGATGATTTAAAACAAAAACAAATTCTGGTAATGCGTGGTGACAATGCAGAAGAATTTCTTTTAAGAAATAACATTTCCATAAGAGTTGTTACTACAAATACTTTTGAAGAAGCATTTATAAAATTAGCGAACGGTGAGGGCGACGCTATTCTTACACAACGTGTAATTGGGTTAAATCTCATCAAAGAGCTGGAGCTCAAAAACATTGAAGCATCAAAATTGCAAGTTCCAGAGTTTCGTCAGGATTTTTGTTTTGCAGTGCAAAAAGGAGATAATCAATTATTATCTAGGATAAATGAAGGCTTGTCTATCGTTATTGCAAACAATACCTATAATGAAATACATACAAAATGGTTTGGGCCGACTTTAAATCCAAAACTCTCAAGTCGTGATATTATTCGTATAGCTGTTATAATTATTGTTCCAATTGTAATAGTGGTAGCTTTATTTTTTATTTTCTTTTTAAGAAGAGAAGTCAGAAGACGAACCAAACAACTTTCTCAAGAAGTAATTGAGCGCAGACAAATTGAAGCCAAAGCAATTCAGGAAAGAAATAAGGCACAACAATATTTAGACATTGCCGGAGTAATGCTTCTTGTATTAGACAATAAAGGAATAGTTCAATTGATTAACCCTAAAGGTTGTGAAACATTAGGCTTTACTAAAAATGAAATAATTGGGAAATATTGGCATACTACATTTCTTCCTGAAGATGAAAAAGCCAAAGTTCATGAAGTTGAGCAAAAAGTATACAATGGTCACATAGAGGATGTTCGCTATTTTGAAAACAAGATTATAACGAAATCGGGTGAAGAACGACTTGTTGCATGGAAAAATGCGGTTTTAACCAACGATCAAGGTGAAATAACGGGAACCCTTAGTTCAGGCGAAGATATTACAGATCAAAAAAACAATGAATTAGAACTTATCGAAGCAAAAGAAAAAGCTGAAGAAAGTGATTTTTTAAAAACATCGTTTCTACAAAATATGAATCATGAAATAAGAACACCTATGAACTCTATAATGGGTTTTGCAAGCCTATTGCCCGACGAAGATGATAAAACACTTATTAACAGCTATAGCGATATAATTGTGAAAAACTCTGAACAGCTGGTTCATATCATCGATGACATTGTACTCTTCTCTCGTTTACAGAACAAACAAATGCCTTTGCAAGTGAGGCAATTTGATTTACTCAATTTACTAAATGAGGTTAAAAATTCATTCGATATTCCTGAATATCAAAAAGGAGTGGAATTGTTGATTGAGGGTAATGCTGATGCTTCGTTATACGTCAATTCTGATCATGAAAAGGTTTGGCAAGTCTTTACAAACCTCATCTCAAATGCTTTTAAATATACACAGAGGGGTGAAATTTCAATTGGAGCTATAAACAGGGAAACTGATTATTTGTGCTTTGTGAAAGAGACAGGAATAGGTATCCCTGAAGATGAAATTGAACAAATATTTGAACGTTTTTATCGTGCAAGTAATGTAAACAAAGGAAAAATTGGTGGAACTGGTTTAGGTCTCAGTATTGTTTGTGAATTGGTTCAGCTTTTGGGCGGAACCATTTGGGTTGAAAGTGAAGTTGGAAAGGGTTGTACGTTCAACTTTATTCTTCCTCTATAGCATTTATAGTTATCATTTCTAGGCTTAATAATTCCCGCCATAACAATTTTTACACCCCATTTCTGTTGATGTTGGAGCTACTTCTTTTGTTTGGGCTAAAATTTTTTCGTTTTCATCAGTTGCCTAAAAGGAAAACATACAGGAAAGAGCAACAGTGATAATTTTGGTTGCAAATGGTTAGTTAAGTATGGAGGCGAATCTGTGAATGAAAAGATAATAGTAATCTTTTAAAATGGCCTTTATTTATTATCTAGTTACTGGTTAAAACCTGCAATTTGCTTTCAGCGATTTTCAATTTATTGAAGTTACTTTAGTTTCTATAAATATTGAATCAAAGATTAATAGATATTAGATCCTAGACATTAGACCATTTTTTTTTTAATCTAAAGTCTAGTGTCTAATATCTAAACTCCTTATTTTCATGAATTTCATTCATCTTTTAAACCTATGTATTTTCAATGCATAGTGGTTTAGTTGCTTTTCAACAATTGTATGTTTTTTTTTGATAAACATTTAGACACTCTAATCAATAGTGAAATTTAAAATAAATCGCATAAAGTTATTTTTATGTTTTTATAACACTATGTGTATCATAATGATGATACTCTTTGGGTAAGTTTATTACTTTTGCCATTCGATTAAGCAAGTGAGGATTTAAATTTTTTGGAGATGAGATTAGTGTGGGGGGTGTTATTGGTTTTGTTATTTACTTTACATGCATCAGGTGTTGAGCCTGTTCAGCATATAAACAAGGATTCAATTCAACTAAAATTGGAGCAATTAAAGAGTGAATTTGGGTTTTGTAAGCAAGTTCCTCAAGAAATTCAATCAGTTTTTTATACCGCAATTGGATATTATCCCGAGTTGAAAGATGTAAATATTAAGGTAAGATACGGCAACATTAAAACCACCATGCAGTGCCGTCCACGTTGGGATTTTATATTCCATAAAAAGCAAAATCGGTCTTATGTAATATATATAGATAAAAAAATAAAAGATGATTATGGTATTCTATTCAAACAACTTCCATTAAATGCTCAAATTGGTGTAATGGGGCACGAATTGGCCCACATAATAGATTATAGTTCTTTAAATAATTTTCAAATTGCAAGCTTTGGATTGGATTATCTGAAGGATGACAAAAAGAAACACATTGAAAACAGAGTTGATCTTATTGCAATTGAGAGGGGGTTGGGTTACCAGATTAACGATTTTTCGAAATATGTTTTTGAAGATTCTGGAGCCTCATTTGAATACATTAAATATAAAATGAAATTTTATTTCAGACCAAGTCAGATTCGTGAATTTATTGCTGAAACGCCCATGTATTATACAGACAATGAATTGCTTATTGATTAGGTTTTCTTGTTGGTATAATTATTTTTTGAATGAAAAAGGCCACCATCATTGGCAGCCTTTAATTATATTCTCATTAGGTGTTACTTAAAAACCAAAATAATTCTTTGCATTATTATAACTAATATCTTGAACAATACTACCTACTAAATCGAAGTCGTTTGGTATCTCACCATTCTCCATATCGTCGCCAAAAAGGTTGCACATAATTCTACGGAAATATTCATGACGTGGGAACGAAAGAAAACTACGAGAATCTGTAAGCATTCCAACAAATTTACTGATCAAGCCTAAAGACGAAAGTGCATTCATTTGCTCAATCATACCTTGTTTCTGATCGAGGAACCACCAACCTGATCCAAATTGAATTTTACCCGCGATTGGTCCTTCATTAAAGTTTCCTAACATTGTAGCAATAACTTCGTTATCACCTGGGTTAATGTTGTAGATTATAGTTTTTGTTAGTTTATCTTCATTCGCTAAATTATTAAAGAATTTTGACATTGTTTTGGCAACTGTGAAGTCGGCAATTGAATCAAATCCGGTATCGGCTCCTAGTTTTGCAAACATTCTGCTGTTATTGTTTCGAATAACTCCATAGTGGAATTGTTGTGCCCAGCCCGATGCATGATCCATCTTCGCACCTTCGAATAGCATAAAGGATTTGAATTTCAAAATCTCTTCTTGAGTTAATTCATTTCCACTAGTCACCTTTTTAAATATTGAATTTATTTCGTTCCCGGTATAATCTTCGGCATAGAATTCTTCAATACCGTGATCTGATATTCTACATCCAACTTCGTGGAAATAATCGTGACGGTTTTGAAGTGCAGTTAGAAGGTCGTTTATGGTTTTAATCTCCATATTGGCAGCGTTTCCTAACCTTTCAAGATAGCTAATGTAAACGGTTGCATTTTCAACGGCCATTGCTTTGTCTGGTCGCCAGGTTGGAAGAGCTTTTACTTCAAAACTGCTTGCTTTTATTTTCTTATGATCATCTAAACTGTCTATCGGGTCGTCGGTAGTACATAGCGTATCAACATTCATTTTAGTTAATAAGTTTTGCACCGAAAAATCAGCTTGTTGTAACATACCTTCAGTTTGTTCGTATATTTTTTTTGCCGAAGTTGAATTCAATAAATCGGTAATGCCAAAGTAACGTTGCAGCTCCATGTGTGTCCAGTGATAGAGAGGGTTACGCAAAGTGTAAGGTACTGTTTCTGCCCATTTTAAGAATTTATTATAATCGCTTTCCTTGCCTGTAATTAATTCTTCATTAATACCGTTTGCTCGCATGGCACGCCATTTATAATGGTCGCCATACAACCAAATTTGGGTAAGGTTTTTAAATTTCACATCACCTGAAATCTCATTGGGAGGAAGGTGGTTGTGGTAATCAATAATTGGCATTTTCGCTGCGTAATCGTGGAAAAGTCTTTCCGCTGATTTTGAATTCAGCATAAAATTTTCGTCCATGAAATTTTTCATCTTCTTCTATATTTTAGGTAATGTAATCGTTGTAAATAATCTAAATCTAATTAAAGTTTCTTTTTGTTAATTGTAGATTCTCTTACAATTAATTTTGGTCGCAATATTGTTTTAATAGGAATGTTCTCATCTTTGTTTGATTCCATTTCATCTAATAAAATTCGAGCTGTTGATCTGCCCATTTCTTTACTAAATTGCTCTACTGTTGTAAGCTTAGGGTTTATTAGGGCGGCAAATGGTTCATTCGAGTAGCCCGATATTGCTACGTCGTCGGGTATTTTAAAGCCTTTTTCTTGTATGGCCATTATTGCACCCATTGCCATGTAGTCTGAAGCGGAAAAAACTACTTCAGGTAACTTGTTGTTTTCAAGGTATTCTTTGAAATACTCATAGGCAGCTTCAAGTGATATACTTCCTTCGAAAATTGGATATTTATTAGCATCAATACCTATCTCCTTTAAAGCTTTCTCGTAACCTTCAAATCTATTCCGATAGGTGTTGAAATTTCTTGATCCGCCAATCCACATCATATCCTTGTAGCCTTCGTCAATAAGGTGTTTTGTTAAATCATACGAACCTGAAATATCATCATTTTCAACCTTACTTACATTAAGCTCTTCAGTAATACGATCGTACATTACAACAGCAATATTATTGCTAATTGCTCTTCTAATGTGGTCGAAATTTTTAGTTTCTAGCGAAATTGAAATGAGCAAACCTGAAACACGGTTAGCTATTAATGTATTAATATTGTTAATCTCCTTGTCGTATTTTTCTTCCGATTGGCAAATAATAAGGTTGTAGCCAGCAGGATTTAAAACACTTTCTACTCCAGTTATAATATTGGAAAAAAAATGACGATTTATTCTTGGGACAATCATGCCTACCGTTTTTGCTTTCCCCTTCCGTAAACTCGATGCTATAGTATTGGGTTGATAATTAAGTTCCTTTGCTTTTGCCCAAACGGTATCTTTTGTAGATTTTTTTATTTTTGGATGATCGTTAAGAGCTCGTGAAACTGTTGAGGCAGTGATGCTTAGTGTTTTAGCAATATCCTGAATTGTTGTCTGTTTTTTTGCCATTTTCTTAAATTCATTCCAATTTCACGGCAAATATAAAAAAATAAATGCAAACGTTTGCATTTTGTATTTCTTTATCTAATTTTGTCGAGTAGTTAGTTAAAAATAACAGATATGATTGTTGAATTTACTTTTAAAATAAAGTGCAGTTTGATAATTGATTTTTAACACAAAAAGAAAAAATTAGGATGAGTAAAGTTGTAACGTTTGGAGAAGTAATGTTACGCCTGGCAACACAGGGGTATTTGAGATTTGATCAGGTTGATAATTTTTCAGCAACCTTTGGTGGTGGCGAAGCAAATGTGGCCGTATCACTTGCTAATTATGGAGTTAATGTTGACTTTGTTTCCCGTTTACCCAAGAATGATATTGCCTTAGCTTGTATGAAAGACTTGCGTAAGTATGGCGTTGGAACCGATCATTTAGTATGGGGTGGTGAACGTTTGGGGATTTATTTCCTTGAAGCTGGTGCAGTAAGTAGGGCAAGTAAAGTGGTTTACGATAGAGCTCATTCGTCAATTTCTGAAATCAAATCGGGAATGATCGATTGGGACAAGGTATTTGAAGGTGCTGATTGGTTTCATTGGACTGGCATTACTCCTGCAATTTCACAGGGAGCAGCAGATGTTTGTTTGGAAGCAATTAAAATCGCAAACGAAAAAGGAATTACAGTTTCTACCGATTTGAATTACCGTAAAAATTTATGGAACTATGGTAAAACTGCAGGTGAAGTAATGCCTGAATTAGTGGCCGGATGCGATGTGATTCTTGGTAATGAAGAAGATGCTGCTATGGTTTTGGATATCCACCCTGATGGAGTAGATGTTACAGGTGGTCATGTTGAAGGAGCTGCTTACGAATCGGTTTCAAAAAAAATTATGCAACAATTCCCGCGTTGTAAAAAAGTAATTACAACCCTTCGAGGTTCTGTAAGTGCAAACCATAATAGTTGGAGTGGTGTGCTATGGGACGGTGAAAAATTATACGAAGCTCCAACCTATCAAATCACACACATTGTTGATCGTGTTGGTGGTGGCGACTCATTTATGGGGGGGCTCATTTATGGTCTATTAACCTGGCCAGAGAATGATCAGAAAGCGCTTGAATTTGCAGTTGCTGCATCTTGTTTAAAACACACTGTTTATGGTGACTATAATCGTGTGACAGTAGAAGAAGTGACAAAACTAATGGGTGGCGATGCTTCTGGGCGCGTTTCTAGATAATAAACTGAAAAATTTAATTAACTGAATTGGAGCGTAGTGTAAATCGGCGTAGCCAAAAACTGAATGCTAAGTTCAAATTGCAGAGGTGGTTTGGAATTTGTTTTTTGTTTGGAATTTGAAAAATTATGGCAAAATATTCAAGAATAGAAGTTTTTCTCAAAATGAAAGAAAACGGCATGGTACCTTTGTATTATAGCCCAGATGTTGAGAAATGTAAAAAAGTAGTTAAAGCTTGTTACGATGGTGGCGCACGTTCATTTGAATTTACTAACCGTGGAGATTATGCTCACGAAGTTTTTGGTGAATTAAATAAGTACGCTAAGGCCGAATTACCAGGAATGGCGATGGGAGTAGGTTCTGTTATTGATGCAGGAACAACTTCGTTGTACATCCAATTGGGTGCCGACTTTATTGTTTCACCTTTAATGAATCCCGATATGGCAAAGGTTTGTAACCGTCGCAAAGTATTGTGGAGCCCTGGTTGTGGATCAGTATCAGAGATTAGTCAGGCCGAAGAATTGGGCTGTGAATTAATTAAAATATTCCCTGGATCGCAAGTTGGTGGACCTGCCTTTGTTGCATCAGTAAAAGGGCCGTGTCCCTGGACCGATATTATGCCTTCAGGTGGTGTAACTCCTGAACGCGATAACCTAGAAGGTTGGTTTAAAGCAGGAGCAACTTGTGTCGGTATGGGAAGTCAGATGATGAAAAAAGAATACATCGAAGGTGGCGACTTTGAAGGCTTAGCTAAAAAAGTGAAAGAAACAATTGCATTAATTAAAGAAATAAGATCTTAATATGATTTCGACTAACGAATTATTAGGTTTAGAGGGAAAAACAGCTGTAGTTACAGGCGCCGGTGGGGTTATCTGTAGCCGCATTGCTGAAGGACTTTGCGAAGTAGGCATGAATGTAATGCTACTTGATATCGACGAGGCACGTGCTATCGAAAATGCCAAAATGCTTAAAGAAAAATTCCCAACTCAGGTTGTTGAGGGGTTTTTTGCTAATGTTTTGGACAAACGTTCTTTGGAAAGTGCTAAAACTCGTATTTTAAGTTTCGTCGATGCAATCGATTACATTGTAAACGGAGCTGGAGGGAATTCACCTAAAGCAACTACACAGGCTGAACAAATAATTCCTGGTGAAAATAATGGTTTGACAGATTTCTTCGATCTTGAAATGGAAGGATTTGACCATGTTTTCAACCTGAATTTTAAAGGCACTATTCTTCCAACAATGGTATTTGGAAAAGATATGATTGAACGTGGAACTGGAGGTGTGTTAAATATTTCTTCAATGAATGCGTTTAGTCCGTTAACAAAAATTCCGGCTTATTCTGCCGCAAAATCGTCAATTAATAATTTTACCCAATGGTTAGCTGTGCATTTTGCAAAAACCGGTGTTAGGGTGAACGCAATCGCTCCCGGATTTTTTCTCACTACTCAAAACAAATTCTTGTTACTAGATGAAGAAGGAAATCCAACCGAAAGGGGTCAGAAAATTATAAACAATACTCCAATGGGAAGATATGGCGAAATTGAAGAACTAGTAGGAACTTCAGTTTACTTATTGAGCAATATGGCAAAATTTGTAACCGGTATTGTTGTTCCTATCGATGGCGGATTTAGTGCATACAGCGGAGTATAATAATTGAATAATATTGAATGGTGAATTGACAATTAATTAACCGTTCATAGAGAAAAGTAAAAGTTTTGAAATGACACAATGCATAATTGATGTTGGAATTATCCATTTTCAATTATCCATTTTCAATTAATAAAAGAATGAGTTTAGAACAAACATGGAGATGGTATGGCCCAAGTGATCCTGTAACGCTACAGGATATTCGTCAGGCAGGGGCAACAGGTATTGTAACGGCATTGCACGAAATTCCTAACGGAGAAGTGTGGTCTTATGAAGCAATAAAGGAGCGAAAACATTTAATTGAATGGGACGATAGTCAAGGTAAACCCCGAAAACGAGGGCTTACTTGGTCGGTTATCGAAAGTATTCCTGTTCATGAAGATATAAAACAAGCAAGACCAAATAGAGATAAATTAATTGAGAATTATAAGCAAAGTATTCGTAATGCGGGAAAAGCTGGGATTCCAGTTTTGTGTTATAATTTTATGCCTGTTGTTGATTGGACAAGAACCAATCTTTATTTCGAATTGGAAGACGGAGCTCATGCTTTGTCATTTGATATGGTTGATTTTATTGTCTTTGATGTTTTCATTTTACGCAGACCTAATGCTGAAGGTTCTTTTCCAAAAGAATTTGTTGAGAAAGCAAAGCAGCGCTTCGAATCAATGAATCGTGAAAAACGTTATGAATTGGAGAAGACAATTATTGCGGGTTTACCTGGTGCCGAGGAGAGCTATTCATTGGAGCAGTTTCAAGCACGTTTAGATGAATACAAAAATATTGATAGCGATAAATACCGTGAGCATTTAGCTTATTTTTTAAAAGAGATTGCTCCTGTTGCTGAAGAAAGTGGCGTTAAGTTGGCAATTCATCCCGACGATCCACCATACTCCTTATTCGGATTACCACGCGTTGTGAGTAGCGAAGCTGATTTTCAGTATTTATGTGAAGTGTACGATTCTGTTTATAACGGATTTACACTTTGTACTGGATCTTTAGGCGTTCGTGCCGATAACGATCTGCCTGGCATAGTTGAACGTTTGGGTGATAAATTGAATTTTGCTCATTTACGTAGTACACAACGAAATGCCGATGGTAGTTTTCACGAAGCTGGCCATTTACGTGGCGATGTAGATATGTACAAAGTAATTCTTTCAATTTTGAAAGAGCAAAAGAAACGTGAAGCACATTACAGAACCGATTTAAATATTCCAATGCGTGCTGATCATGGACACACAATTTTAGACGATCTTAAAAAGAAAACAAACCCTGGATATTCGGCAATTGGCCTTTTGAGAGGCATGGCTGAATTGCGTGGTTTAGAACTTGGTATTGAACGAGGTGGGGATGTTTATAATTAAGATAAAAACAAAGCCATATAATATTGCAAATGACTAATTAACTAATGAAAAACTAATTATGAAACTTAAATCAGATTTTAAATATTCGCTTATCGTTCCAACAAGTATGGGAGTGCGTATAACTCCTGTAAATGGACAACCAGTACATAGCAGTGACACGTTTAAAATGCAAGCAACCAGTGCCGAAACTAATGTTGCCAGTATTTCTTCATTTTTGGGTTTACCTGTAAAAGTTCTTACAACATTTGTTAAAGGAAGTCCAATTGCGCAGTTCATTAAAAGCAACCTGAAAAGTAGGCATATGGACTATGAAGGTCCAGAAGTAGAGCAAGCTGATCCTTGGGGGTACCGTCATCAATTTAATATTGCTGATAGTGGATATGGTTCTCGTGGCCCTCGGGTTCAGAACGATAGGGCAGGAGAAGTGGGGAGAACATTAAGTGTAAAAGATTTCGATATAGAACGAATATTTGGTGAAGAAGGTGTTCAAATTGTACACTTATCGGGACTAATTGCAGCCCTTTCGGAAGAAACCGGTGAGTTTTGCTTAGAAATTGCTCGCGCTGCTAAGAAATATGGAACTCGAATTTCATTTGATTTAAATTATCGTGCTTCATTCTGGAAAGGAAGAGAAACCGAATTGAGCAAAATATTTGCCGAAATTGCATCAGTATCTGATATTCTGATTGGAAACGAAGAAGATTTTCAATTATGTCTTGGTATTGAAGGACCTGAAGCAGGAGGGAAAGGTATCGATGCTAAAATCGATGGGTTTAAGGAAATGATGGGACGAGTGAAAAAAGCATTCCCAAATGCATCTGTCTTTGCAACAACTTTGCGTGAAGTTGTAAGTGCAAACGAACACCTTTGGGGGGCAATTATGTTGGCTAACAACGAATGGCAAGTAATTATGCCAAGAACGATTCATGTACTCGACCGTATTGGCGGGGGTGATGGTTTTGTTGGTGGCTTGTTGTATGGAATATTGAAAGATTGGCCAGCTGAAAAATGGCCTCAGTTTGGATGGGCAACTGGCGCTATGGCTACAACTTTCTTAACCGATTACGCTCAACCTGCCGACGAAGATATGGTATGGAGTATTTGGGAGGGAAATGCCAGAGTTAAACGTTAACAGGAATCCAATTTTAAAGTATCTCTTTTTTTGAAATTGAAAAGAAACACTCATATTTAATAACGAAGTGTTATATTGTTTTTTAGTACTTTTAAAATTTACGTACCTATTTAAATTTATACTGTGTTATGAAGTATTTTGTTTACTTAAGTTTAGTATTTCTACTTGTATTTAATGCATGTACAAATAAAGGAGGAGATGTTAAAATTGGTTTTCTAATTCATTCTCTTTCAAGTTCGCGTTGGCAAATGGATATTGCTTATGTGAAAGAAAGAGCAGAAGAAATTGGGGTTGAAATTATTTTAAGAGACGCTGGTGGTGATGAAAACATGCAATTGAAACAAGCTGGCGAATTAATTAAAGAAGGTGTAGATGCTATTATAGT
>JAQIBQ010000372.1 GCA_027859005.1 Prolixibacteraceae bacterium
ACATATATCACACTGCCGTAATTAATAAAATCTTATATTGCTACTAATAAATACATTAAATATTTTTTGATGTATTTTTGATGTGTTAAAAAAAGTGAATTGCTGTGTTTTTGTTGAGCTATTAAATTTGACTTTAACCTTATACTTCCGTTTATTCGTATAATCAAAATTGGCTCTAACTATATTATTAAATAAGTAACTAAAAATTCTGTAGGTGGTTTAAACATACAATCACTACGGATTAAAAATTTATCTAATGAAAAAAGGACTGCTTTTATTACTAATTATTGCACTGTGGAGTGTTTCTTATGCTCAACAGTACACAGTTACCGGACAGGTAACATCAACCGACGACGGAAGCTCGCTACCTGGTGTAAGCATCTCTGTTAAGGGAACTACCACAGGTACAATTACCGACATCGACGGTAATTACTCACTAGTTGTTCCAAAAGGCGATATCACAGTGGTATTTGCTTTTGTGGGTATGAAATCTCAAGAAATTGAGTTAAATGGTCGTACCCAAGTAAGTATTGCACTCGAACCTGATGTGTTTGGTGTAGACGAAGTCATAGTTGTAGGATACGGTGTTCAGAAAAAGAGCGTTGTAACTGGTGCTATTGCAAAAGTTACCAGCGAAGATTTTGAAAAATCTTCAACCACTCGAGTTGAAAATGCACTGCAAGGTCGAACGGCTGGTGTAATTATCACTCAAAACTCGGGACAACCCGGCGATGCAGCAAGCGTGTTGATTCGTGGTATTGGTTCAATTAACAATACCGAACCTTTATGGGTTGTTGATGGAATGCCAATACACGAAGCAGGAATCGACTTCCTTGCTCCTAGCGACATTGAATCGATTGAAGTTCTGAAAGATGCTGCTTCGGCTGCAATTTATGGAACCAGAGCTGCAAACGGTGTAATTATAGTAACTACGAAGTCTGGTAAAAAAGGAAAGTCCAATTTAACCTACAATGCTTCTTATGGTATGCAAAACCCCTGGAAAAAGCGCGATGTATTAAATGCAAGCGATTATGCAATGATCATGAATGAAATTGCTACCAACGACGGTAACGCACTTCCCTACGACGAAGACTATGCTTCATATGGCGAAGGTACCGATTGGCAAGATGCTGTATTTAATTACAGTGCTCCTGTTCAAAGCCATAGCATTGCCATTCAAGGTGGTTCCGATATGGTTACGTATTATTCTTCTGTAAACTATTTCTCACAAGAGGGTATTGTAGGTGCTGAAAAATCGAAATACGATCGTTTATCAGTTCGCTTAAAAACCGAAATGAAAGTATTTGAAGAAGATCGCCCACTATTTAAATCATTAAAAGTAGGGATCAACGTTGCCTATTCCGATATCAAATCAAAAGGAATTGATACCAACAGTGAATGGGGATCACCATTAGGTAGTGCACTAATGTTATCACCTATTGAACCCGTTTATCAAACCGACCCTGATATTATTTCTACCTACCCTCTGAACTCTGTGGTAGACGAAGAAGGAAATGTTTTCAATATTGTAGGGAAACAAGAAATAACCAACCCGGTTGCTTCCTTGTATCTAAGAAATCAGCAAGGATGGTCGCGTAAATTAGTTTCAAACGCCTTTGCCGAATTAGGCCTAGCTAAAAATCTAACTTTCCGTTCTTCGTTCAATGCCGAAGTTGCTTTCTGGGGCGGTCGTAGCTATTCTCCTGTTAACTACCTGAATACCACAAATAAAAGAGACGTTAATTCCGTTTCTAAAAATACAAGCGAAGGCTTAACATGGTTATTCGAAAACTATTTACGTTACGACAATTCATTTGGCGAGCATAACCTTTCGGTTTTAGCTGGTCAAAGTGCTCAATACAATTATGGTGAAAGCTTAAGTGGTACAAACTACAACTTACCAGAAGAGATGTGGGATAAAGCCTATATCGATTATGCAACTGGTACTATCGAAGAACAACAAACCAGTGGTGGTGTTTGGGAAGGTACCCTAGCCTCTTACTTCGGAAGAGTAAACTACGACTTTGGTGAAAAATACTTATTCACTGGTATTGTACGTCGCGATGGATCTTCAAAATTTGGCCCTAAAAACAAATGGGGTGTTTTCCCATCTGCTTCTGTTGGTTGGGTAGCAACAAACGAAGAGTTCTTAAATACTTCAAGCGAAACACTTAGCTTTATGAAAATAAGAGCGAGTTGGGGTATGAATGGTAACGAACGCAGTTTGAGCGATTTCCAATACACAACAACCTTAAGCGGCGGAAACAACTACACCTATGGAAACGGCTCAAGCGAAGCAATTGTAAACGGTGTTAAGCCAAGTGGGTTAACAAACCCCGATTTACATTGGGAAGTTTCAGAACAAACCGATATAGGTATCGATACACGTTTCTTTAGTGATCGTTTAAGCTTTACTGCCGACTATTTCATTAAAAAAACAAAAGGAATGTTGATTGAAATGCCTGTACCAGCTCTTGTTGGTGATGCGGCTCCTACCGGAAATGTTGGAACACTTGAAAACAGAGGTTTTGAATTTGAATTAGGATACAACAACCGATTTGGTGAATTCAATTATGGTGTGAATGGTAACATTTCATTCTTGAAAAATAAGATTGAAAACATTGGTAACGAAGAGGGTATTTTATACCACGATTATTATGCCGTTGCCGGTGCTATTACACGTAGTGAAAACGGAATGCCTTACCGCTACATATACGGTATGAAAACCGATGGCATTTTCCAAACGCAAGAAGAAATAGATGCTTACAAAGAAACTATTTCAATTGAAGATGGAAGTAAACCACTTCCGGGTGATGTTAGATTTGTAGACAATAACGGCGATGGTATTTTAGACGAAGATGATAAAACCATGTTGGGTAACTCAACTCCTGATTTTATTTATGGTGCAACTTTCACTGCAGACTGGAGAAGTATAGATATCTCTCTATTTCTTCAAGGAGTTGCCGGAAACGAGATTTACGATGCAACCCGTCGTCCTGAAATCTCTTCATCAAACTATTCAAGCTATATTCTTAATCGTTGGAACGGAGAAGGTAGCTCAAACTATCAACCAAGACTTACTACAAAAGACACCAACAAAAACAACCGCGTTTCTGACCTTCACGTATACAAAGGAGATTACCTACGTGTAAAAGATCTTCAAATTGGATATACAATTCCAAGTTCAATTACGAAAAAAGTAGGTATAAGCCGTTGTAGAATATACTATTCTGGTCATAACCTTTTAACCTTTACCAATTATTTTGGTTTCGATCCTGAAATTGGTGCTGGTAATGGTGTTGACAAAGGTATTTATCCTCAACCTAGAGTGAACAACATTGGTATTAACCTAACATTCTAATTATAAAAAGAATATAAAATGAAGAAATTTAAATATATCATAGCAGCAGCACTGATCAGCGTGTTTTCGGGGTGTACCGATGAATGGTTAACACTTCAACCACGCACCCAAATATTAGAAAGTGCTTATTACCAGAACGAAGATCAATTATTCGAAGCATTGGTTGCTTCGTACGATGTACTACAATGGAAAGGATATGGAGGATATACTCAGTTCGAGATGATTAGTGATATCTTATCCGATGATGCTTTATGTGGAGGTGGCTCAGCCGACGATCAACCACCATTACAAGTACTTGAACACTTTTCGGCAACACCTACATTAAGCCCCGATGGTTTTTGGGGAAAATACTATTCAGGTATTAATCGCTCTAACATTGTAATTGAGAAAATTGATAATGTAGAAGAATGGAGTATTTATAGCAAAAACAGAGTTTTAGCCGAAGCACATTTTCTACGTGTTTATTATTTCTACAATTTATGGAGATTATATGGAAACGTACCTTTGGTTGATCACCTATTGATTCCTGAAGAATACAACTATCCACAATCAACTCCCGATGAAGTCTATGCTTTCTTGGTTGATATGCTTGATAACAACGTAATAGGCAAATTACCAGAAACAATTAAAAGTGAATACCTAGGTCGTATTACAAATGGTGCTGCCATTGCTTTAAAAGCAAAAATTGTATTGTTCCAAAACGACGACAGCAAAATGGCTGAAGTTGCAACTGAATTAAAATCTGTTATTGGCAGTGGTAAATACGAACTATTACCATCGATGGACGATATTTTTGATTTATCAGGTGAATTCTGTAAAGAATCAGTTTTTGAAATTAACCATACAGCTGCTTCAAACTGGGGCGACTGGGGATGGCTTTCAGGAGGAGAAGGAAATATTCAGATTGTTATGTCAGGTATTCGCGGATACACTGGTCCCATTTACTATGCAGGTTGGGGATTTTCACCCGTACAACCAGAATTGGTAAATTTATATGAGGCTGGCGATTTACGTAAAGATTGGACCATTATCGATCCAGTTGCCTTAGGCGCTACATACGATGCCGATGGAACATACCAAAACACAGGTTTCTTCCAAAAGAAATATGCTCCTATTGGAAGCAATACTAACCCAGCTAATGAATTAACCAACTTCAACAACAACATGCGTATTATTAGATACTCAGATGTATTGTTAATGACGGCTGAAGCATTATTACGTAGTGGTGGCAACCAAGCCGATGCACAAAGTTACTACGACCTAGTTCGCGACCGTGCTTTTGGAAATGAAAGTAATCGCAAAACGGTTTCTTTAGATAACATCTACAAAGAGCGTCGTTTAGAATTAGCACTTGAAGGACACCGTTATTGGGACTTAATTCGTACAGGTAAAGCTGAAAGTGTTCTAGGTAGCCTAGGTTACACAAGCGATAAGAGATACCTACCTATACCTCAAGTTGAGATTGATAAAACCAATGGAGTATTGGTTCAAAATCCGAGCTATTAAGCTATAGGTAATATTTAGATAGATTAGAAAGAATTACACTCCCCGCACCCTATATAGTGGGGAGTGTTTTTTTTTATTTTTTCAAGATGATGTATTATTTACATCAATAAATTGTTTAACATTTCAATGTGTTTAGCAAGAATTTACTTCATTTCAAAAATAAAGTCAGAGCAATGGAAGGTAAAAAAGGTTTTGTTGTAAAAGTGTCGTTAATTGTCGCCCTTGGTGGATTCCTGATGGGTTTCGATGCGTCTGTAATTTCAGGTGTTATTAAATTTATTGAACCAGAATTTAATCTGACAAAAATTCAACTTGGTTGGGCTGTTAGTTGCTTAACACTAACATCAACATTAGCAATGATGGTTGCCGGACCATTAAGTGACAAATACGGGCGTAAACTAATTTTGAAATATGCTGCAACTCTTTATGCTATTTCAGCCATTTTATCTGCTATAGCTCCCACTTTCACCCTTCTGGTTTTAGCACGAATGATTGGTGGTCTTGGAGTAGGTGCCTCCCTAATTATTGCTCCTATGTACATTGCTGAAATTGCTCCTGCCAAAATAAGAGGACGGATGGTTTCCTTCAACCAGTTAAATATCGTACTTGGTATTTCCATTGCATTTTTTACCAATTACCTTATTCTTCAATTAGCAAAAAGCGACAGTTCGTTTGCAAATGCTTTATCATTCGATAAATATACCTGGCGCTGGATGCTTGGCCTAGAATCTTTGCCTGCAATCTTATATTTCGTGTTCCTGTTTTTTGTTCCTCGTAGCCCACGTTGGCTAGCCATGAATGGGAAAGAAGAACAAGCACTTGAAATTCTAACTCAGGCAAGTGGCGAAAAAAATGCCAACGAAGTTCTTGACGCCATTAAAGCAAGCCTTATAAAAAATGCCAATAAATCGAAAGCAAAATTAGCAGACCTTTTCAAACCAGCTCTAAAATTGGTTTTACTCATTGGAGTAGTCATTGCTATTTTACAACAAATTACCGGTATCAATGCCGTATTCTTTTACGCTCCAATGATTTTTGAGCAAACAGGTATTGGTGTCGATGCATCATTTTCACAAGCCATATTGGTAGGATTAACCAACCTTGTTTTTACCATATTAGCCATGTGGCTAATTGATAAGATGGGACGAAAATTTTTACTCGTTATCGGATTTACCGGGATATTTATCTCGATGTCAATATTAGCTTATTCATTTGCAACAGCCACTTATATTATCGATAGCGAAGCAGTATCAAACTTAATAAATACTATTCCAGGTATAAATTGGTCATCGATTCAAAATGTAACCTTTACGAGTGATATCGCTATAAAAGATGCACTCCATAATCTCATGGGAACTGAAATGGCAAACTTGCATGCCAGCGATATAGTGAGCCAATCAATTAATATTAATTCATGGTTGGTACTGATAGGTATAATTGGTTTTGTGGCTTCTTTTGCCATTTCAGTTGGACCAGTTATGTGGGTATTGTTCTCTGAACTCTTTCCAAACGCGATTCGCGGGTTAGCAATTTCTTTTATCGGATTTATCAATTCAGCCATTAGTTTCTCGGTACAATTGGTTTTCCCTTGGGAATTGGAAAATTTAGGAAATGCCGGAACCTTTGTCATCTATGGTGTATTTGGACTTCTGGGATTAATATTTGTACTAATTTTCTTACCCGAAACAAAAGGAAAATCACTCGAAGAATTAGAAACAATTTTAGTTAAATCAGATAAAGAATAAAAATAGAATGAAACGAACATGTAAAAAATCATCATTTGTTACACACACGACAATGATTATTTTTTATTTGGGAGTTCTCCCGAGAATTCGGGACAGGCAATACAACAAATGAAAATAAACTATAAGCGTATGAAATTCAAGATAATTGTATTACTGGTAAGTATTGTTCTGTTGTCCTGCCAGTCAAACAAACCAAAAACAGCCGAAGAAGCTGGCCCAAAAAAGGTGGAAGTAAAAAACACCAATGGAATTTATCGTTTGTATGTAAACAACAAAGAATTCTATATTGATGGTGCCGGTTGTGAACACGGTAATATCGAATCCTTGGCACAACACGGGGCAAATTCTTTTCGTACTTGGAGAACTGATAACGGTCAACAAACAGGAAAAGAAGTACTCGATTTAGCCTATGAAAACGGACTCATGGTGATGATGGGAGTAGACATCCAACGCGAACGCCATGGTTTTAACTACAGCAACGAAGAGGATGTACAAAAGCAATTGGAATTCGTAAAGGCGGAAGTAAACAAATACAAAGATCATCCGGCATTACTTGCTTGGGGGATTGGAAATGAGTTGAATTTGAGATCTACAAACATGAAAGTTTGGGATGCAGTAAATGAAATTTCAGAAATGATTCACAGCATTGACCCAAATCATCCAACCACAACCATGTTGGCAGGTATTGGTAAAAATGAAGTAGATTATTTTGCGACCAATTGTACCGATCTCGATTTTATTTGTATCCAAATGTATGCCGACATTGAAAACTTACAAACACGTTTAGCTGATGCAGGATACAATGGCCCATATGTTGTTACAGAATGGGGTGCAACAGGTCATTGGGAAGTTCCACCAACCGCATGGGGTGCTCCCGTTGAGCAAACCAGCCAGGAAAAACAAAACTCATTCTTACACCGCTACGAAGTGGCAATTAAGGCCGACAGTACGCGTTGTATGGGTTCCTATGCTTTTTTGTGGGGACAAAAACAAGAACGCACACCAACATGGTACGGTATGATTTTGGAAAATGGACAAACAACAGAAACGGTTGACGCTATGTACAAAATCTGGAATGGAAAATGGCCTGAAAACAGATGCCCTACCTTAGATTCGTTGCGCATTAACGGAAAGAAAATATACGATAACGTAACAGTTAAACCAGGCGAAGAAATAGAAGCCTTTGCTGCTGCTCGCGATTATGAAAATGAAGCGTTGACCTACCGCTGGGAAATAATGCCTGAAAGTACCGACCTAGGTGATGGTGGTGATTTCGAAAGCCGCCCTGAAACACTGTTAAACAAATTGGGGGATGCTAAAATGCACATCACTGCACCTCAAAATGTAGGAGCGTACCGTCTGTTTGTATATGTGAACGATGGACACAACCATTCGGCCACGGCCAATTTTCCTTTTTTAGTAAAAAATTAAATTATGAGCCATCTGCTTAAAAATAACATATTGGAAGTTGAGATCGGGACACCATCAGAGTATTACACTGGTTCCCGCTTCGATGCTTCAGGAAATATAAAGCAGATAACATTAAATGGACAACATTCTTTTTGCGCAAGCGAAAAACCGAGCTACAATTCAGCTTATGGTTTTGGCTTACTTAATGAATTCGATATTGATTTGCCTTGCAACTTTGCCGGCGCTAAAAATGGTGAATACTTCCATAAAATTGGGGTAGGTGCATTACTTAAGCAAAACAATTCACCTTACAACTTCTTTCGTTCATATGAAATAAAGAGATTGAATTATAATGTAATTCAAGAAAGTGATGCTCAATTAATATTTGAAACGAAAAGCGAACCAATACGGGAAATGCAATACGAGTATTCGAAAAAAATCACTTTAAATGAAAACGAACTACTGATAGAATACAGTTTAAAAAATTCAGGTCTAAGTAAAATACAAGCCAAGGAATACTGTCATAATTTTTTGGCTTTTAATGGTCAGAATATAGGCAAAGACTATTGTTTAAGCTTAAATGAAAACATTGTTCCAAGTCAATTTAACGAAACGGTTAACACCGAGAATTTAATTCAATACAATTCAAATAAATTGAACTGGCAAGCAAGTCCTGAAAGAGATTTCTTTATTTCAGGATTGAGCAATGGCAATCCGTTGTGTAAATCATGGACCTTAGAGAATTCGAAGGAAAAATTAAGTGTGAAAGAAGAACTGGATAGTGTATGTGCGCATTTTAATCTTTGGGGTACAAAACATGTTGTAAGTCCCGAGTTATTTGTCGGAATAGACCTCAGCCCTAATAAAGAAAAAAAGTGGCAACGGAAATATACATTTTATTCGTGGTAAAACTTGAAATTGAAAAATGAATAATCAAATCTATATCGGAAAGAATCCAATTAAAACCGATCAGCCTAAAGTTTCTGGTCGTTTGGTTAACATCGAAAATGAAGCCTTTTATCAGATCAATAATTTCGACGAAATGGCTCCATTCTTTATAACAGTTGTGAGTGATTCTGACCATTGGATGTATATTTCAAGCAACGGAAGCCTTACTGCAGGTCGTGTCAATCCCGAGCAAGCAATATTCCCCTATTACACCGATGATAAAATACACGACTACGAAGGAATAACCGGGAGTAAAACAATCATATTAGCCACAATAAACGGACAAACAAATTTTTGGGAACCTTTTTCAAAAAAATATCAGGGTATCTACCAAACCAAACGTTCGTTGTTCAAAAACGAAACAGGTAATAAAATAATCTTCGAAGAAAATAATATCGACTTAGGTCTAAGTTTTCGTTACTGTTGGATGAACAGTGATCGGTTTGGATGGATACGGAAAAGTACACTGCTTAACCACAACAATTCAGATGTTGATGTTCAACTCGTCGATGGTATTCAAAATATTTTGCCTTACGGTGTTAATCGAACCATGCAGGGTATGCTTAGTACTTTGGTTGATGCTTATAAAAAAACGGAATTGGTTGAAGATACAAGCCTAGGACTTTTCCGACTAAGCTCAATTCCTGTTGATCGTGCCGAACCTAGTGAAGCCTTAAAAGCAACAACTGTTTGGAGTTTTGGATTAGAAAATTCCAAAACAATACTTAGCACAAAACAGCTTGACCACTTCTGTAAAGGCTCAACCATTGAAACTGAAACAGAGAACCTGGGAACAAAAGGAGCTTATTTTGTTAATGCATCTTTTGCATTGGTTCCCGATCATTATAAAAGTTGGTATATTTTAGCAGAAGTTAGTCAAGATTCAGTGCAAATTGAAGCTTGTATCGACTTTATTAAAAATGAAGGAAACAAAATTTCGTTACTAGAAGCCGATGTAGAAAGAGGCACCCAAAATTTGATCGATATTGTTGCAAAAGCAGATGGCTTGCAACTCACTTCTGACCAATTAAATGTGAAGCGTCATTTTGCAAATGCAATGTTCAATAGCATGAGGGGTGGAGTTCCTTTTAACGATTATAAAGTGCTGAGTTGCGATTTTGTTGTACATGTGAAACATAGCAATGTCGGAGTATATACGTCCTACTTAAATTGGTTAAACGAGCTAGAGCCCGAAATCTTATATTACGATTTAATTGAGCGACTTCAAAAGCATTCCGATGCCGATTTACTTCGCCTGGGATTAGAATATTTACCTTTAATGTTTAGCCGCCGCCATGGTGATCCAAGCCGACCATGGAATTTATTCAATATAAAACTTAAAAACTCCGATGGAACTCCATCCTTGTCTTATCAAGGAAACTGGCGTGATATTTTTCAAAACTGGGAAGCATTGGCCATGAGCTATCCTGACTTTCTTCCCGGAATGATTGCTAAGTTTTTAAATGCATCAACCATCGATGGCTATAATGCCTACAAAATAACACGTGAAGGCATTGAATGGGAAGTAATGGATCCCGATGACCCTTGGTCGAACATTGGCTATTGGGGCGATCATCAAATTATTTACCTCGAAAAATTACTTGAACTTTCAGAGAAATTTTATCCCGGAAAGCTCGAAGAC
>JAQIBQ010000399.1 GCA_027859005.1 Prolixibacteraceae bacterium
CGATAACATCGGGGTAAATTGTTCCTTGAGCCAACCATTTCACCTCTTTTATTTTTTTTGCTTCTACGTCGAAAACTTCAATAAAGTCGCGACCAATAACTTTCCGTTTAGCTTCAGGTTCAGTGATACCTGCTAGATCGTTCCAAAATTTTTCTTTTGCATCGGAACCAATCACGTTTAAACCCATTCCTTTATACTGATCTAGAACGCTTTCAAATTCATCTTTACGCAATAAACCATTATCGACAAAAATTGAGGTAAGGTTATCTCCAATAGCAAGGTTCAAAAGAACACCTGCTACGGTTGAATCAACTCCACCAGATAGCCCAAGCACAACTTTATCGTTGCCCAACTGCTCTTTCAATTCTTTAACTGTTGTTTCAATAAACGAAGCAGGAGTCCAATCTTGCTTGCACCCACTAATATTAACCACAAAATTATGTAACAATTGTTTTCCTTCTGAAGTATGGTATACTTCTGGATGAAATTGAATCGCATAGGTAGATTCTCCACCAATTTTATAAGCAGCTTTGCTTACATCGTCTGTACTTGCAATAATTTCATAATTATCTGGAAGTTTCTCAATTGTATCTCCATGCGACATCCAAACCTGAGTCCCATCCGTCATTCCTTTAAAAAGGTCACTTCCGTGATTTATGTATTTGAGATTTGCTCTTCCATACTCACGTGAATTTGATGCAGCCACTTCACCACCAAAAAAATGAACCATGTATTGTGCACCATAACAAACACCCAACAAAGGAAGCTTTCCTTTTATTTTTGATAAATCAATCCGAGGACCTTTCTCATCTCTAACAGAATAAGGACTTCCAGAAAGAATAACTCCTTTTACTGATTCATCAATTTCGGGAAAATGGTTGTAGGGATGAATTTCACAATAAACATTGAGTTCACGTACTCTACGACCAATTAACTGAGTGTATTGTGATCCAAAATCAAGGATCAAAATTTTTTCCTGCATAATGTTCTATTTTGAGGTGGCAAAGATAACCTGATTCATCAAATACAGAAACAAAAAATGTAAAACAAAAAAAGGATGAAATCAATTGACTTCATCCTTCAATATTTTACATTATAATAATAATAATAGTTTATTCACCAAAAATTTCTTCTTCGGTATAAAACCCATCTGCTATAACCGTTGATCTAATGCTAGTTTTATCAACTGCAACTGGAAGTAATAATTTCAAAGGCACATCTTTTCTACCATTGTTGATGGTTACTTTTGACTCTTCAATTTTCTCATTTCTTGCTAATTGTATAGCCAATTCAACTGCTGCGTCAGCTATTCTTCTAATAGATTTGTATACCGTTAGTGACATATCACCGTCAATAATTGCATTAATAGCATCTAGCTCTGCATCCTGTCCGGTTAACACTGTAAAAGGCTTTCCTCCAATTTCATTTAATGCTTCATTCGCACCCAATGCTAGTCCATCGTAACTTGTAATTACAGCATCAATTTTTTGATCGGTAAATGTTAATACACGCTTCATTATTTGTTTTGCATTCTCCTTCGACCAATCTTCTACAAAGGCTTTATAAACAATATTTATTTTACCACTTTCTAAATGAGGTTTTAAAATACGTTCCTGTTCATCTTTTATTGATATAGCATTTACATCACTTGCATCACCCCATAATAATACATAGTTTCCTTCTGGAACAACTTCAATTGCGTGTTCAATCATTAATCGGCCAATACTTGTCCCATCAAATGTTACTAAATAGTCTAAATCTGAATTCTTTATCAAACGGTCGTATCCAATTACTGGTACATTGTAATTATGAGCATCGCGAACAATAGCTGCTGCTGTTACTCCATTTGCTGGCACAACTATTAAAACGTCAACACCCATTTCAAGCAATTCAGAGGCTTGTTTCAGTTGCAAGTTTTCATCATTTTCTGCAGAACGGGTATGTACAACTACTCCTTTTAATTTAGCAGCGTTTTCTACATAACCTTGATCTATAATCCAACGATATCCAACTGAAGCAGGTATAAGAAAACCTATTTCGATATCCTTTTCCGTTGTGCAAGAAAATATGGTTACACTAATTAATATTAGAAATAAATAATTTTTAAGTTTTATCATAATAATAGCTCACTTTATTAAATATAATCGAAATGTAAAAATAATAATTTGAAAGCACATGCAA
>JAQIBQ010000406.1 GCA_027859005.1 Prolixibacteraceae bacterium
GAATTAATAAATCGCGGTATTCGTTAAATATCTTCGATTTAGAAAGGAAACCACGGTAGTCACCATTTTGAGTCACAGGTAAATTCCATGCTTTTGTTTTTTTAAATTTTTTCATTACCGATTCCATACTCTCATTCATTTCAACAATAGCAGGAGGTGAAATCATAAAGTCGGTAACAAATGTATCGTCGTACAATTCTCTGTTGAAAATAATAGGGCGTACATCTTCCATTAATACTACGCCAACCAGTTTATTATCATTATCTACAACCGGGAAATTGTTCCGTTTCGATTGAGGAACTACTTTAACAAAATCTCTCAAAGAAAAATCTTCTTTTATGACCACAAAATTGGTTTCAACCAAGGAGCACATGTCAAGCATTTTTAACACATTCTTGTCTTTATGGTGAGTCATTAACTCACCTCGTTTCGCCAACCGTTTGGTATATATCGAATGTGGCTCAAATATCATTATAGTAATGTACGACATGGTTGCTGTTACAATCAGCGGTAAAAATAGGTTGTAACCGCCAGTAACTTCTGCAATCAGAAATATAGCCGTCATTGGTGCATGCATTACACCCGCCATTAGGCCAGACATACCTGCTAAAGCAAAATTGCTTTCGGGTAAATCAAGGGGGAGAAAGAAATTAAAGGTATGAACCAGAAAATAACCGGCAAAACTTCCTACCATAAGCGTAGGTGCGAATATACCACCCACACCACCGGCTCCATTTGTGGCAGCCATGGCAATAACTTTTAATATAAGTACAAGAAGCAGTAATCCTATAAACCAGATACTATTGGAAGGTACTTTATCAAATAAAGAATTGTGAAATATTGTACTTCCTTCGCCATGTAAAATGGTACTTATAAAGTTATAACCTTCACCCCAGAGCGAAGGGAAAAGAAATATTAGAAAAGTAAGTGCACCTCCTCCAATTAGTATTTTTACAAATGGATTGTTGAATTTCTTAAAAAATTCTTCCATTTGGATGGTCATGCGGGTAAAATACACCGATACAATTCCTGTGAATATTCCTAGAATAATATAGTACCCAATGTTTTCAACCGTAAAGGTTTGATTGAGGTTGAAGGTTAGCAAAACACTGTCACCCATAAAGAAATAAGCAATTGTTGTTGCTGTAACGGCCGAAAGCATTAAGGGGATTAACGAAGCCATGGTAAGGTCTAACATCAATACTTCCAGAGTGAAAAGCAAACCAGTTAGCGGAGCTTTAAAAATACCAGCAACAGCACCTGCAGCTCCACAGCCAACCATTAATGTTATTGTACGGTAATTTAATTTAAACAATCGAGCAAGGTTAGAACCAATGGCTGAACCAGTAAGTACAACAGGAGCCTCAGCTCCAACCGATCCACCAAAACTGATTGTTATTGTACTGGCAAGCATCGAAGTCCAGGTGTTGTGTGGTTTTATCATGCTGTTTCGTTTCGAAATGGCATATAAAACACGCGTAACTCCATGGCTGATGTTATCTTTTACAATGTATTTAACAAACAAATAGGTGACTGTAATACCAATTATTGGGAAAATTAAGTAAAGGTATTCGCCTTTGTCAATTAAATTGTGTTCGATAAAACGAATGGAAAAATGAATTAGGTTTTTAAGTAGTACAGCCGCTAATCCACTAACAGCTCCAACCAATACACTTAGAAATAAAACGAACTGACGTTCAGTAATGTTGCGTAGCCTCCAAATGTTGAAACGTCTAAATAAATTGTTTATTCTTCCCATAATCCGCGCAAAAGTAGAAGAAATTTTACTCGCATTTAAACATAGTGTACTATTTTTACCCTTGCTCAGCCGTTTGATAACATTGTACAAATAGAAAAGGAGAACATTGCTGCTCTCCTTCATATCTATTGTTTGAATGAATTTTTTAAAAGAAAAATCTTTTTCCAACAATGCCAATTCCAATTAAAAGAAATAGTCCAGCAATCCACCAATAGTTTACAGGTACTGTAGATCCAAAATAAATTGAACCACTGATGGCTGATAATTCAACGGTATAAGTTGTTGTAGATCCATCAGAATAAGGTGTAGCAACAATATAATAATTTCCTTCATTTAAGCTTATGCTTGAAATTGATGGCAGATTACCTATTCCACTATCATCATCATAAGCAATTATATTCTGTGTGGGGAAATTTTCATCAAAATTCTCACAGTAAAGTGCCATATACATATCAGAAATATCCCCAGTATTAACTGAAAGATTAAAAACACCACTTTGTGTGACAATAACGGGAATTATTTCAAAATATTTTGCCCCGTTAGAGATTGCTGCATTAGTGGTACAACTTCCAAGGTGTACATTATTTGCACAACATGGTCCTCTTGCTATTGTCGAACCTGTTGTTATTGTTCCATTGTAATTTTGAATTCCTGATGTAAGCGGAAAATTAGAAACGCCTTCTATTGCATTAACAATATTGTTATAGGTATTTCTTGCATTGACAGTTACGCTTCCTCCAGCTTCTTGTTCCATAAACAAAAGAATATCAGCTTTAGCATTTAACATTTCAGCATTAGACAAATTTAGAGCAGTCTGATACTCAAGTGCTAAATTCTCTGCCTTTTGATCAAATGTTGCTTCAGCAAAAAGGAAACATGGTAATACGATTAAAAAAATAAAAAGAAGTTTTTTCATGTTGTTTAGTTTTTTCACGTTTAAAGAAGTAAATTTTATCCTATTAAATTTTTTAGTAAATATATATATTTATTTTAAGTTAAGTTAATAAAATTACATCTTATGGAAGATTTAGCAATAGGAACACGAGTAGCACATCCTGTTTATGGTGAGGGAATTGTGAGTAAATCGCACCTAACCATTTATGAAATATTTTTTGAACGTGGCGGTAAAGTTGAGCTCACAAAATACAATTCAGACATAACTGTTCTTGAATCGCTCGAAGAAGCACCCCGAACTGGTTTATCATTGCCTGAAGTTGAAGAGGCAATTACTTACGTATTGGAAAAACATAACGGCTTATCACAAGTCGTTGATATGGCCGATAAGTGGAAAGGTGGAGTTCTTGAGATGAAACCTGCTGATTCTAGCTTGCAAGCGAAGGAAGTTTCAATGGAAGCCTTTTTTCATAAAATAGTAATGGTACGCGATCGTTTACGGGTATTGGAACAAAACATAAACACTAATTCAAAGCTCGATGTTGAAGATAAAGTACATTTGCAACAGTATATTACGCGTGCTTACGGTAGTTTAACTACTTTTAATGTACTCTTTGCCGAGAAAGATGATTATTTTAAAGGACAGAAAACGAAATAACCCTCAAAAGCTTGTAATAGGTGTCATTTCGACCGAAAGGGAGAAATCCCAATATTAATAAAGCATCGCTTGTAAGATGTTTAAGATTTCTCATTACATTCGAATTTGAAGCTTTGTTTTTTACAATGCATGATTGGCCTCATTTAAAATGGTCTTATGTTTTATTGAAATCTTTAGAAAGACCGGTTAGCTTCGAGCTAGTGAGAAGATCCTCCGGCCGCACTTAAGATTTCGGTAAATAAAGAAGTTATTTTAAAGGGAGCCTTGCCCCGCATAGCTATTGGGGTTTTCCTTCGTTTTTTTTGTCAAGAATTGGAGTGAAGCGTAAATCGTGAACACCCAAAGATTTTAATCCGTGAAC
>JAQIBQ010000427.1 GCA_027859005.1 Prolixibacteraceae bacterium
ACTTTGTTGATCCAATTAAACTAAAACCCTTTACGATGCAATCCATTAAAAAATATTACAAGTTGCAAGCTTCTGCCGCCGATGTTTACAATGCAATAACAAACCCTTTAATGATTGAAATTTGGACCGGAGAGCCAGTCGTTTTCCAGGCAGTAGAGGATACTGAGTTTTCGCTTTGGGACGGTTCTATAACAGGGCGAAATGTAGAGCTAGAGCCAGATAAGCTAATTCAGCAAATTTGGTATTTCGATGAAATTGAATCGATAGTTACAATTAAATTACACCCAGAAAAAGACTATACGAACGTTGAATTAAGGCATGAAAACATACCAGATGAAGCACATGTAAATATTGCTGATGGTTGGGATGAAGATTATTTCGATGCTTTAATGGAGCTTTTTAACTAGTAAGTAGTTTATTATAAATACTATAATTTTCTTCATCGAAAACACAGAGTATTATTTCTTCAATAGTTTCATTTTTTTCTAAAAAGGAATTAATTGTTTCCAATGCAATAACAGCTGCTTTTTCTTTAGGGAAATGATAAACACCTGTGCTAATATTAGGAAAAGCAATGCTCTTTATGTTATTTTCAGAAGCAATTTCCAAACATCGGATATAGCTCCGCTTCAATAACTCTGACTCATTGTGTAAGCCATCGTTCCATACTGGACCCACTGTATGAATTACATAAGATGCTGGTAGATTATATCCTCTTGTAAGTTTTGCATCTCCTGTTTTACACCCATTTAAAGTTCTACATTCTTTTACTAATTCAATGCCTGCTGCACGGTGGATAGCACCATCAACGCCACCTCCACCTAGCAAAGAGGTGTTGGCAGCATTAACAATTGCATCAACGTTCAAACGTGTTATATCACCACGTATTAGCTTTAATCTATTCATCTTCCCTCGAAGTTAGGAAGACTAGATCAATAATGAAACTTTTTTTGATAGCTCCTTTATTATTTCATTTGCTATAATTTTTACACCTTTTTCAATTTTATCGAACGTGCAATTACTAAAATTCATTCGAATATTCTGATAATTATTCTTTGATGTGTAAAACGATTTACCAGGAACAAATGCCACACCTTTCTCAATACATGTATAGGCTAATTTCTCCGAATCAATTTTTTGGGGTAGTGATAACCAAATAAACATTCCACCTTCGGGAGAAGTCATTATTACTTCTTTAGGAAAGTAAGTTCTAATCATTAATTGCATGAATTCACATTGCTTTTTATAGGCTTCTCTTACATTTTGTAAATGTAAATCGATGCTGTTGTTTGTTAAATAATGATGCAAAATGTATTGTGATAAATTATTCGAGTGTAAATCGGAAGATTGTTTTGTCTTTATAAATGGCTGTACCAAAGTATCGGGCAAAATAACCCAACCCATTCGTAAACCAGGAGCTACCATTTTTGAAAATGAACCCGACCAAACAACATTCTCAGGACTTAAGCTAAAAATAGGTTTTGTTTTAGAGCTTGAAAACTGAACTTCGTTATAAGGGTCATCTTCTAATAATAACAAATTGTATTGTTGTAATAGCCCAGCTAGTTCAACTCTTTTTTTAGCTGAATAACAGATACCCGTTGGATTCTGAAAATTGGGTATACTGTACATGAATTTTGGAACATGATTTAAGCAATACTTTTCAATTTGCTCAATATTTGGCCCATCATTTAATAAATCAACTTCTAAGAATTCTGGTGAATATCCCGATAAAGCTTGAATTCCACCTAAGTAGGTTGGTTTCTCAATAATAACTCCATCACCTTTATTTAAAAACATTTTCCCAACCACATCAATTGTTTGTTGCGATCCATTTGTAATTACTATGTTGTTTGCATTTATGTTCATTTGGTATTTTTCACTATACCTTTTTGCAATCCATTCTCTTAATGGATAATGTCCCTGTGAACCAGCATATTGTAGAACTTCGTTCCCTTTTTTGGATAATACTTCGTTGGCCGATTCAGCGAGGATTTTGTTAGGGAAAAAAGATGGATTAGGTAAGCCTCCTGCAAATGAAATCATATTTTTTTGACTTGCTAAGTTTAAAATTTCACGAATAAACGACTTCGGGATGTTATGAAAGTTCCCTGAAAATTTTGTTGCATGTTTTGAGTTCATAATATTTATTTTAAGGTGAATATTTTGAGTAATAAAAAAGCCCTTTCCGAATGTTACATCGAAAAGGGCTTAAAGTTTTGGCAATAGCATCCCGTTCCTATGTGACATGTTTCACACGGATAATAATGGCTGCGACTGCTGCTATAATATTACACAACCCCCAACCCCCTAAAGTGGAAGCTAAGCTTATTGCATATTTGTTATTATCGTTCATCATCTTTCTAAATTAAATGTTCTACTCTTAAAATTAGATAATTCCTTAAGTCCCCTTTAGGGGATTTAGGGTGTAAAATAAAAAAGCCATCCTCTGGAAAGAGAATGGCTTCAACTATTTTGTTATGTCCATATCTTTCCTTATCGAAAGCGAGTGATCGCTGCTGTTACGATAATGGCGATATGTACATTGTTTATTGTCATCGGGTACAAAACAAGTAAAGATTTTTTTAAAAAGAAAGTAAATGAAACTATTTTTCTTTTTGTTACTTCACTGTTAACTTGAGTTTTGGAAATGAAATAATACTTTAGCAATCAAATGAACAGGAATCAATACAAAAAAATTAAAGTCAGAACTTGGTACTTGAGCTTTTCAAAAACTAAAATAGAGCTAGCTGGTCATCATGAACTTGAACTTTGGAATAAGCCAACTACTAGGGCTTATTTAAAACTTTATAAAGCTGTTGGCGAAAAGTGGGGATGGACCGGACGTTTATTAATTGATGAATTACAACTTTCATTAATTATCCATTCAAATTTGAATGAAATTTGGTTGTATAAAATCGATAATGAGCTCAAAGGATACTTTGAAATTGATTATTCTTCTGAAGGGAAAGCAGAGATTGTTTACTTGGGCTTATTACCAGAAGAAATTGGTAAAGGCTTCGGAAAAGATTTCCTAAATGCAGCTATTTCCACAGCAGCTAGGAGAGGAGATAAGGTTTGGTTACATACCTGTGAATTCGATCATCCCAAAGCGCTTGAGTTGTATCAAAATGCTGGTTTCCAAATTGATAATGAATCAGTTGAAGAAGAATACTATAGTTATGCTTTTCTGAAAAAAAAAAACAATAATATTTAGATTTTTATAAAAATCTTTTTTCTATACAATATCCATATTGGCAAATAGCATAAGAATACGAAAAGCACTGCCCAAATTAAAGACGCTAGCTCAATTGCCATAAAACTAGAGCAGAAATCCATAAAGTAGCCTTGAATCGATTGTTTACCTATTTGCCAACGGCCAAGTGGGTATGCTAATAAATAGTGAAGCACATATGCCGCAATAGCATTAGCTCCGAATATTATTCCTGGGTTAGTCCCTTTTTCTCGTTCACTAAGGTCAACAACATAAATGAAAACCGACCAAATTATTGATGCTAAGCCAGAAGTTACCAAAACGAATGAACTGCTCCATACATTTTTGTTGATTGGAAATGAAAAAGCTAACAATAATCCAGCAAATACTAAAGAACTACCAAATATTGATAGAAATACTATTTTCTTTTTCATTTCGGAAAATTGATTGATAAAAATAGTAGCTAGCATTCCTGTTAGGGTTGATGCAATGGCTGGTAAGGTGCTTAATATACCTTCTGGATCCCATGCTCCGAAATACATTTTACCCGGTAATAGTCTTCCATCAACCCATGCCGTCCAATTCATTTCAGGAGTAAAAACCAGACCTTCACCTGGGATAGGTATAAAAATGGTAAGAATCCAATATCCTATTAATAGGAAAAGCGTGGTGCCAATAAGAAACAACTTGGTTGTATAAATATAAAGTAACGATACTGCCAAATAACAAAAAGCAATTCGTTGTAATACACCAGCTATTCTTAATGGGAATGAAAAATCGTCTGATAACCAGTTTAAAAATATTCCGAGAACAAAAATTACAATGGTTCGATATAGAACTTTTTTTAGTAATTCCGGTTTAGGAACTTTATGATAAAAGCGTTTTCCTAATGCCAATACAATAGATGCTCCAACTATGAAAAGAAAAAATGGAAATACAAGGTCAGCAATACTTAGTCCATTGAATTCGGCATGACGAAAAGGTTTGTATATGTGGCTCCATGATCCTGGAACGTTCACCAGAATCATACCGGCAATTGTTACCCCACGTAGTGTATCCAACGATAAAAGTCTTTTTGGTTTATTCATTGCTCCTGGTATTAAGTTTATTCATTTTTGTACTGAAAAACTGATTCGCTTCTACTTCCAAAATTTCACCATTATCAATTTGA
>JAQIBQ010000469.1 GCA_027859005.1 Prolixibacteraceae bacterium
GTATAAATATTAGTCTGTAAACATTTAAAACAAATGTAATTTTTTTTTTTAAAAATCACATATTCTTATCGGAAAATGATTCTATTTTTTTGGGTTTTTTATGAACATCCCTCTATTCATAATCATTTTAACCTTTAATATAAAAAGGACACAGAGGTTTAAGTAATTCACAAACAGGTGATATTTCTTTTGTTAAATACCCAATCTGCACCTATTATCAATTTTCAACAATTACAGATCGGGTATTCATATATATATTAGTAACCTTCATTTTGAACAAGTTTATTCTCTCCGTAAGTTGAATTGATTTCAATTTGAGGAATTGGAAATAAACCTTTTGTTTTTGTTCCTGGTGTTCCATTGGCATAACCTAAAGGGCCAAGCACATTGTCGGCATCAATATTATCGGCATCACCAGTCCAACGAACTAAATCAAAATAGCGTTCACCTTCTAGTGCCAACTCAAGTCTTCGTTCTTTTTTAACATCAGTTAGTGTAATGGAGCTTAATGGAGATAAACCAGCTCTTTCGCGAACAATATTAATATTTGCTATAGCCTCAGCACTTTTACCGGTACGAACATAAGCTTCGGCAAGCATTAAATATACATCGGCTAAACGCAAAATAACATCATTATTATTCATACGAACATGAGATACAGTTGTAGCATTTCGTTTACTGGGGTAGTGTTTTCTATCCCAATATCCATTTTCTTCTCGAGGACTAACCCAAGTAATTGGAGTTACTTCACCTCTGTATTTATTGTACCATGCTTGTAATGTATCACTAAAAAACACCGTTGCGTGCAAACGAACATTATCCTCTTGTTCATTAAAGGCATCGACTAGTTCCTGTTTCGGTTGGTTAAATCCCCAACCACTTGAAATGGTATCGTTAAAAGCCACCCCCCCCCGAGGGCCAAAAAGAAAATAATCGTTGTTTCCTTCGTATCCAGCGCCAATGCCTGATGAGAAATTGATTTCAAATATTGATTCCACACCATGTTTATTTAATCCGCTAAAAATTTTCCAAAATTCAGTTTCAAGTTGATAATTTTGATTCGCAGCAACTTTTTCTAAAACTTCAGTAGCTTGTTCATATTTTTTATGATACAAATAAACTTTACCCAACAGTGTTTGAGCACTTGCTAAAGTACCTAAACCATTCGAAGGATCGGAAGTACCATTACGTCCCTGTAAGTAACCACTTTCAATTGCTTCTTCTAATAAACCTTCGATATAAGTTAGCGTATTATCATACGTTTCACGTGCAGTGATATCCTCAGCATTCAAAACGTCATCTATTATAGGAAGCCCGCCAAACATTCTTGACAAGTAGAAATAATAAAAACCTTTTAAAAATTTAGCCTGAGCAATTGCAGCATTTTTAACATCGCTGTCTCCATCAACTTTAGCTATAATTAAGTTCGCTCTGTAGTTCCCCATAAAATAGGCTTTCCACATTGAAAATAAATTAGATCCAGGATCTGCTGGACTAACTGTATATAAATGACATGCCTGATAAGTAGGTTGATCGTTTATGTCTTGACCTCCAGTATAAGCATCATCAGATGCAAAATTCCCCCAAGTTTTATGAGAAGCCCCCCACAACTGACCGTTTACATTCCACACCCAACCAATTGGATCATAAGCTGCAGTAAGCGCCATGCTAACCTGCGCATCGGTTTGATAAAACTCAGAGGCTAATTCCTGGGTTGAAGTTGTTTCAATATCAGAATCGAAGCAAGAGTTGAAGGCCAAAACAGCAACGATTAAAACTATATATCTTGTGTATTTTTTCATTTTTCTATTTTTTAATATTTAATCAATTTCGTTTTCCTAAAAATCTTCTAAGTAATTATTTAAAAGGATACATTAACCCCCATTGTAATAATCCTTGAAGAAGGATAAATTCCTCGATCAATACCATACGAACTTGGATCAGAAGCTACAATCTGACCTATTTCAGGATCTGAACCTTTATATTTTGTCAACGTGAATAAATTCGATGCAGTTACATACAATCTCAATTTCGTTAACCCAATGGTTGAAACAATATTTTCAGGAATAGTATAGCCAAGTGTAACATTTTTCAAACGCATGTAATCTCCATCTGAAACATTAATATTACTCCAGTTAAAGTTTGAAGATGATGAACCACCATTACGTCCAATCCCTGTAGAAGCTCTTGGATAAATATTACCTGTTCCCTCGCCATTCCATGCTTCGGTATAATAATATGCAGGCTTATTATAGGTTAAACGGTCGGTACGCATTGCAGCATAAAAAATTTGATTACCTGTAACCCCTTGAATAAAAGCACTTAAATCGACCCCTTTGTATTCGAAAAATAAATTCAATCCAAAAGTCCAGTCAGGCATAGGTTTACCAAGGTAGTTGTTTGCATCATTTGATGATATACTTCCATCTTCATCCGAATCTTCGTATTTAATATCTCCCGGAATAGCATAGGGTTGAATCATGTCACCTTCTTCATTTAAATAGCTTTCAATTTCATCCCAATTCTGGAAAATACCTGTTGCATTATATCCTCTGAAATAATACACAGGAAAACCTGCTTCGTATCGGGTTACGTTATCGTTCACACCAATTTTAATACCTTCTTTGAAAGTACCTTCAGTACCGTACGACAATACTTCATTTTTAATGTACGATGCATTAAACGAAACTGAATATTTAAAGTCTTTATCCATTTGACGGTAAGAAAGATCCATTTCAAAACCTTTATTTTGCACTTCTCCTGAATTTACATATGGTTTTTCGTTAAAACCGAGGTACAAAGGAACCAATGAATTTATTGCTAATTGATCTTTTGTTCGCTTATCAAAAATATCGAAAGACAAACCGAGTTTACTGTCTAGCATAGTCATTTCAAGTCCTAAATCAGACTGCTGACTTGTTTCCCATCTAAGATTTGGATTACCTGGATTTTGAGGAACAGCACCTGCATTTAAATTTCCTTGAGAATCAGGATAATAATTATCCATAGAAATTAAAGAGGTATATAAGAATGGAGTTAGCACTTGCTTGTTTCCATTTTGGCCCCAACTAAATCGAACTTTCATCGAATTAATGAAGGTAATATTCTCTGCAAAGAAATCTTCACGTCCAACATTCCATCCTAATGAAAATGATGGAAAAACACCAAACCGATAATCAGGTGCAACTAAAGTTGAGCCATCTCTACGAATATTGGCTTGAACCATGTATTTTTCTTTGTAGTTATACACCAACCTACCAAAATAAGAGTTTTGAATTTCAGTATAATTTACAATTGTTTGAGTTTGCCTTGATTGATCGTTAACTTCAATCTCACCTAAACCACCATCAATTTGAATATCAGGATATCCTTTCAAAGTATTGTACAAATAAGCATAATCGGCACTATTATGAGGCACGCTATAACCAATAACATCAAGATATTGAGGAACATAATTCTCGTAAGAAAATCCAGCTAATAATTCAATAGAATGATCACCGAATGTATTGTTATACGTAAAATAATTTTCGTAACTAAGTTTGAATTTTTTCTGAAAAACATTTCTTAAAGTAACATCTGCGGTATCGTTAATTGCAGATGACTCATCGTTATAATAATACTTAGGCGTAAAAATGTTATCATTTCTCAATGAATAATCCATTGCAACTCTCACGTTTAACTTCAAATGCTTGTCGAATCGTAACTCGGCATGTACATCGCCCAATACTTTATCGGTAGTGGTTGTATTATGTGTATTTTGTATTTGAGCCAAAGGATTTCGAGTTTCACCCATTGTTAATTCAGAAAGATGATAGATTTGTCCATCATCGTTTCTTACCAATGCATTGTATTTAGCAGTAGCAACGGGGTCAACATCACTTGCTTGCAAATTTGATGGTATTTCAGAATCATCGTTGTAATATATAGGAATGGTAGGATCAAAAAATATTGCATTAGAAACAACTCCACCAAACTCACTTGATTCATTCAAATTGTTCTTTTTAGAATGTGCATAGGTTACTTTAGAACCAATGGTCAACCAATCTTTTATTTCAGAATCGGCATTCAAGTTAAAAGTATAGCGTGTAAAATTACTTTTATCACCACCAATAACTCCATCCTGAGAAAAACGGGTAGCGCTTAAATACATCTGACCTTTTTCATTAGCAGAAGCAAAAGACACATTGTGTTCATCAATTGGGGCAACGGTTACTATTTGATCCATCCAGTTTGTAGAAACGGCTGTAGTATCCCATGCATCGTAATACGCCATTTTGTTCGCAAATCGATCAGTTGTATGGTCATTTGTTTCATGCATATACGATTGACGCTCGTAATCGATATACTGCGAAGCATCCATCATTTCTAAATAATTGTTAACCGACTGGATACCATGATAGTAGTTGTAATTAACTTCAGACATACCTTTTTTAGCTCTTTTGGTAGTAATAATTACAACACCGTTTCCTCCTTCTGAACCATATATTGCAGAAGAAGCAGCATCTTTCAACACCTCAATTGACTCAATATCACTAGGCGATAAAAAATCAATTCCAGAAGTTTTGATTCCGTCAACAATGTATAAAGGATCGTTTTTACCATTAGAACTGTTTCCCCTAATTTTAATAGACATTGCACTTCCTGGTGATCCTGAAGACTGAGCAACATATACACCTGAAGTTTTTCCTTGTAAAGCTTGATCAATTCTAGCTACTTTAACATTGGCAATATCTTTTGCATCCAATTTTGAAATAGCTCCAGTGACCAAACTCTTCTTTTGTTGACCATATCCAACAACAATAACCTGCTCAATACCTTGAATATCTTCACTCAATACTACATCAATAACAGATTTGTTGTCTACATCAAATTCTTGGCTTAAAAAACCAATAAAAGAGAATACCAATGTTTTGCCATCGGCAGGAATAGAAATCGAATAATTTCCATCAATATCGGATATTATTCCAGTGGTTGTTCCTTTAAGCTGTATAGTAGCTCCAGGCAAACCATAACCATCGTCACCAGTAATTGTACCAGTGATAGTCTTATTCTGGGGATAAGCTTGAATTATGCAAAATAATAACACAAGCAAGAATGAAATTTTTTTCATAATGATTTATAAAATTAGATTTGATTAGTATTAGTCACAATATATATATGTAGTATGCATCAAACTCCAATAATGGGGAACAGACACAAACTCAATTAAAATCTTAAACCTAAAATTCAAGCCAAACCGACAAATAATCTATTATTCTTTCCAAAATAAAATTTCATGAAATAAAGTCTTAAAAAATAAAAATTTAAAACATTTAATATACCCAATCCCAATATGCACTTTCAAACTTCAACTTTTTCATTCGACCAACAAGTATGCGTTTAACGAACAATAAGTATGAATAATTAATAATATCGTTGATTACATTAGCATAACGAGGACTCAAGAAAAAAGTACAGTCTATCAAAAAACACAATAAGCGTATCAAATACACATAGCAAATATATAAAAAAATGATTACTCACCAATTAATCTTTATTAAAATAATCGACCAAAAGGCCGAGACCTGTTTTACAACAATTTACAATGATAATTAAGTAGACAATTGGGGACTGGAACGCTAGCGCAGAAATTCAGAATTATAGGGTTCAGGATATTCAATACCAGACAAGAACAAACCTTTGGCAAGTGCTGAAGCACCTGCTTTTCCTCTTTGTTTATCTTCAACAATCTTTCGGAATTGTTCATTTGAAATTTTTCCTCTACCAACATCAATTAATGTTCCTACAATTGCTCGCACCATGTTCCTTAGAAATCGATCAGCTTTAATTCTAAAAACAAGCATCCCATCTTCTTCAAACCAAACAGCCTCCATTATAATACAGTTATTGGTTTTAACGTCGGTATGTAATTTACTAAATGAAGTAAAATCGATGTAATCTAATAAACATTTTGCAGCATCGTTCATTCTATCCATATCTAAACAATATGGAGTGAATGCGGTAACAGCATCCCTGAATGGTTCTTTTTTAGTAGTGATGTAGTAGAGATAAGTCCGTGCTGTTGCACTAAAACGAGCATGAAGATCGGACGAAACTTGAAATATCTTTTCAATATTTATGTCATTTGGTAAAAAACTATTCAATTTGAATACAAACCTATTTTCATCATTCAATTTTTCAGGCAATTCAAAATGGGCTACAAAAAAAGAAGCATGAACTCCTGTATCCGTTCTGCCTGCTCCTACTAAATCAATATTTTCGCGAGTAATGGTAGCTATTGCTTTTGCAAGAACCTCTTGTACTGTAAGCGCATTGGGTTGCACTTGCCATCCGTGATAATTTGCTCCATTATAAGCCAACTGAATAAAATATCTTACCATATAATCACAATCAAATAAGGCTTCGTTTTTTACAAATATAAAATAATGTTAGTTCTAGAATGCGAAGTTGTATTGTTCATTTTATAGTTCATTTTTACATTTTTTTACATTCCAAAAAAAATAGTTCAAAATTAGTTCAAAACAAAACCACCATACCACCTGTATACATGGAATATAGATGAAAATACTTCTAAAATATGCTTAACATTTTTTAACGGCAATTCATTTCAGTAGTTTTGGCATTCTATTATTTTCGTGGATCATAATTTTAACGCAAATGTTACTTAAATTAAATTCAAATCTTTTACAAATATGACAGCAAATACAGATATTAAAGCACTAAACGAAAAGATTGAAAAAGAAAGTCAATTTATTGACCTTCTAGCAATGGAAATGAACAAAGTAATTGTAGGCCAAAAACATTTGATTGAAAGTCTTATGATTGGTTTACTATCTGATGGTCACATATTGCTAGAAGGTGTACCTGGCTTAGCCAAAACACTTGCCATAAACACCTTAGCGAAAGTAGTTGAAGCTGACTTTGCTCGAATACAGTTTACACCAGACTTACTACCTGCCGACCTTATAGGTACTTTAATTTATAGCCAGAAGAAAGAAGAATTTGTGGTAAAAAAGGGTCCAATCTTCACCAACTTTGTGTTAGCCGATGAGATTAACCGTGCTCCCGCAAAAGTACAATCGGCATTATTAGAAGCAATGCAGGAACGCCAGGTTACTATAGGAGATCAAACTTATAAATTGGATGAGCCATTTTTGGTTATGGCAACCCAAAACCCAATTGAACAAGAAGGAACCTACCCTTTACCTGAGGCACAGGTCGATCGTTTTATGCTTAAAGTTGTAATTCACTATCCAAAAAAAGAGGAAGAAAGATTAATTATTCAGCAAAATTTATTGAAACAATATCCTACTCCTAATGCAATTTTAAGTCCAGCCGATATTATTAAAGCACGTGATGTAGTTCGGGAAGTATATATGGATGAAAAAATACAGAAATACATCGTTGATATTGTTTTTGCTACTCGAACTCCTGCCGAATATGGACTCGAAAAATTTGTTGATATGATTAGCTATGGAGGTTCTCCAAGAGCAAGTATTAGTTTAGCTCAAGCTTCAAAAGCATATGCATTTATTAAACGTCGTGGTTATGTTATACCTGAAGATGTTCGTGCCGTTTGTCACGATGTTATGCGTCACCGTATTGGGTTGAGTTACGAAGCTGAAGCAACAAATCTAACAACTGAAGAAATTATAAGTGAAATTTTAAATACCGTTGAAGTTCCTTAGCCTTAGCAAATTCTAAATTTAAAAAATCCAAACTCTAAAATATGAACGATCTTGAAAATAGATGTATCGAGTTTAGTGTTGAAGTTAGATTATTAATGAAAAAACGTCATTGGAATATTGGAATTATTGAAGATGGAAAGCAAGTCATAAGGTCTTCAGGGCTCAATAGGAGCAAATTATATTGAAGCAAATGAATCGCTAGGAGATAAGACAGATTAATAAGGTTGAAAATTTCAAGAAAAGAAGCTAAAGAAACAATTTATTGGCTTACTATTTTGGAAAGATTAAACACCGAAAAATCAAAAGAATTAGGCAAGCTAAAAAAATGAAGCAGAAGAATTAAGAAAAATTCTTTAAACCATAATAATTAAGTTGTCGAATAAAAAGTAAAAGTAAATTCTTTAAACCTATGCCCCATTTGGAATTTGGGTCGTTTGATTGTGGAATTTTAAAATTTTAATCAAGGTAAAATTTTGGAACATACAGAATTACTAAAAAAAGTACGAAAGATCGAGATTAAAACACGTGGTTTGTCTCGAAATATTTTTGCAGGTGAATACCACTCGGCATTTAAAGGTCGTGGTATGGCATTTAGCGAAGTGCGTGAATATCAATATGGCGATGACATTCGTAATATCGACTGGAACGTTACTGCCCGCTACAATAAACCATTCGTGAAAATATTCGAAGAAGAACGTGAATTAACAGTAATGTTAATCATTGATGTAAGTGGATCACGAAATTTTGGAACTTTCGACAAGTACAAGAAAAATGTGATAACCGAATTGGCAGCAGTTTTAGCATTTTCGGCCATTCAAAACAACGATAAAATTGGAGTGATTTTCTTTTCAGATCAAATTGAAAAGTTTATTCCTCCCAAAAAAGGGAAGAGTCATATTTTACGCATTATTCGTGAATTAATCGACTTTGAACCGGAAAGCAAAGGCACCAATATTAATATGGCTTTGGAATACTTAACAAATGCCATAAAAAAACGATGTACAGCGTTTATTATTTCCGATTTTATTGATGAAAACGATGAATTGCAACGTGCTTTAAGCATTGCCAACAATAAACACGATGTTGTTGGACTGCGTATTTACGACGACCGCGAAGCAAAGCTTCCGCCCATAGGCATGGTAAAACTAAAAGATGCTGAAACAGGTAATTATCAATGGGTAGATACATCAAGCCGATCAGTCAGAGGTGCATACGAACACTGGTGGAACGAATTAAATTCACAGCTGGAAAATGCTTTCACAAAAACAGGTGTCGACTATGTAAATATTAATACTCGAGAAGATTACGTAAAATCGTTAATGACCCTTTTCAAAAAAAGAGGCAACAGATGATGAAAAAAATACATACATTACTTATAGCACTGTTGATGCTTGTATTCACTTTGAATACAAATGCTGAAGAGATTAAAATCAAAGCACAGCTCGATAGTTCTATCATACTAATTGGCGATCAGGTAAAATTGCAATTGGAAATTGAATATCCTTCCGAGTTAGAAATTTTGTTCCCAATTCCGAAGGATTCATTGAGCGAATTTGTCGAAATTATTGAACGTCTACCTCTCGATACAATTTCACTTGAGAACAACCGCAAGTCAATGTCGCAGGAATTTATAGTAACTTCTTTCGACACTGGGCATCATCAAATACCGCCCTTCGAATTTGCATTCTCCTACAACGAAATTACAGATACTGCAGCATCGAATCCAACATTGCTTCATGTATTTACTCTTCCAAAAATCGATTCACTAATGAATGCGATGAAAGGGCCAATTGATATTAAAGCACCTTATGAAGCACCCGTTAGTTTCAAAGAAGTTGCTCCTTGGTTATTGGGTACTTTGTTAGCAGCTGCACTTATCTTTTTAATTCTATATGCTATTCGAAGAAAGAAAAACAATCAACCCTTGTTTAGCTTTCCTCAAAAGCCAAAAGAGCCTGCACACATTATTGCACTCCGGAAATTAGATCATATTAAAGAAGAAAAGGTTTGGCAACAAGGGAATTCAAAACAATATTACAGTGACTTAACCAATACTTTACGCGAATACATCCAAAATCGTTTCAACATTAGAGCAATAGAACAAACTTCGGATGAAACAATAGCAGCTTTCAAAAAAGAAAAAGGATTGCTAAACGAAGTAACTTTTTCGAATATGGAAAGAATATTAACAAATGCCGATTTGGTAAAATTTGCGAAATATGAACCCTTGCCCGACGACAATAATTTAGCTTTAGTTGATGCCTTCTTTTTTGTGAATCAAACAAAAATTGAAATTCAGAAGGAAGCCGAAGAAATTGATGATGACAGCGAAGGAGAAGAGGTTCTTTTGAAATAGAGTTATAAGTGCCTAAATGTTTAAGTATTAAAGTGTACAAAAAATGAATAAAAAGGAATTTAGTATACAATTAGAACTACGAACAAGAAAGTTTGCTCTTAGTATAATTAATTATCTTCTGGCTTGAAATATTCGACTGAAAGTAAAGTTATTCGAAATCAAATAACGAAGTCGGGTACAAATATAGGCGCGAATTACAGAGAAGCAAACAGTTCAAGAACTAAGGCTGATTTCTTAAATAAAATAAAAATTTGTGAAAGTGAAGCAAGTGAAACAGCTTACTGACTTGAAATTATAAAGGGAACTAATTGGGGAGATCTGGAAACAATCGAAGAGAATTATAACGAAGCAAAAGAACTTCTTGCAATTTTCACTTCTATTAGTCATAAACTAAAACGTTAGGCAATAAAAGTACTAAATGCACTTACAAACATTAGATATAAAAGATTAACAAAAAATGTTTAACAATTACACATACGCACATCCCGAATTATTTTATCTTTTGTTGGCACTAATACCAATGATAGCTTGGTATATTTTCCGCCAACAAAAATTTAGTGCCAGCCTACAAATCTCAACAATCAAAGGTTTTGCAGGTGCACCAAAAACTTGGAAGCATTATTTACGCCATCTATTATTCGTTATCAGAATAGTTGTTTTAGCATTATTGGTTGTTGTATTGGCTCGTCCTCAATCATCAGAAAACTGGGAAAATGTTTCTACTGAGGGAATCGATATAGTTATGGCCATTGACGTCTCAACCAGTATGTTGGCACGTGATTTAAAACCCGATCGTTTAGAAGCAGCAAAAGATGTAGCGACCAAATTTATCTCAGGACGACCTTACGATAGAATTGGCTTAGTAGTTTTTAGTGGCGAATCGTTTACCCAATGTCCCTTAACAACAGACCATGCAGTAGTAAACAATTTACTTCGCGATACCGAAACGGGTATTTTAGAAGATGGTACTGCTATTGGTAATGGTCTTGCAACCGCTGTATCTCGATTAAAGGAAAGTGATGCTTTAAGTCGTGTGATTATTATCTTAACCGATGGTGAAAATAACCGAGGTGAAATTCCACCATTAACAGCTGCTGAAATTGCCAAGACCTATGGAATACGTGTGTATACAATTGGGGTGGGAACTGAAGGAACTGCTCCCTACCCTATGCAAACACCTTTTGGAACTCGCATCCAACAAGTACAAGTTAAGATCGACGAAGAGTCGTTACAAAGCATTGCCGATATAACCGAAGGGAAATACTTTAGAGCAACCGACAATGAAAAGCTCAACGACATATACGATGAGATTGATCTGTTAGAAAAATCAAAAATTGAAGTGAAAGAGTTCAGTAAAAAACAAGAAGAATTTCAGCCTTTCGCTTTTTCAGCTTTGGTACTATTAATAATTGGCATTCTGTTAAAAGTGTCGGTTTTTAGAAATATACCTTAAACTGAAGGACTGAAAAACTGAAGAACAGAATAGGCTGAAAGGCTGAAGGACTGAAGGGCAGCATTATAGTAAAAATGAATACAATTAGTGGCAATAAACTTGTTACTAACTACTTAATTAAGGAACAACATGGAAATGTTTAGATTTGGAAATCCAGAATATTTAATGGCATTGGTATTAATACCAGTATTAATTATTCTTTACATCATATTCAACAGAAAAAGAAAAAAAGCAATACAAGAATTTGGAAATCCAGAGTTGCTTGAACCTTTAATGCCAAATGCATCATCGGCGAGATTGGCATGGAAATTTACGATTATTCTTACTGCATTAACCTTTCTTATTATTGGTATAGCGCGTCCACAGTTTGGGGCAAAACTCCAAAAAATAAAACGACAAGGTGTTGAAATTATCATTGCCTTAGATGTATCGAATAGTATGATGGCAGAAGACATTCAGCCGAATCGTTTAGAACGTGCAAAAAGAGCTATATCACGTTTAACCGAACGATTAAACAACGATAAGATTGGTTTAATTGTATTTGCAGGAGATGCCTATACACAAGTTCCAATTACAACCGATTATACTTCGGCAAAGCTATTTTTAAGTTCAATTAATACATCAATTGTTCCCAAACAAGGTACAGCAATAGGAAGTGCAATTAATTTAGGAATGAAATCGTTCACACCTGAAACCGAAAGCAGCAAAGCAATTGTTATTATTACCGATGGTGAAAACCACGAAGACGATGCAGTTGAAATGGCTACAATTGCTCAGGAAGAAGACATTATTGTTCATACCATTGGAATGGGGTTACCACAAGGCGGACCAATTCCAATTATCAATGCAAACGGACAAAAAGATTTCCGTAAAGACAAAAATGGTGAAGTTGTAGTTACCAAACTCGACGAGAAAATGCTGCAAGAAATTGCCGTTGCTGGTGGAGGAAAATATGTTCGCGCAAACAATACTGAAGTAGGCATTAATGCCATTTTCGATGAAATAAATAAAATGCAAAAAACCGAGTTGGAATCGAGAGTATATTCCGATTACAACGATCAGTTTTATTATTTCATAGTTGTGGCTTTAGCTCTACTCCTATTGGAATTCTTTTTAATGGAACGCAAAAATAAAGTATTGAAAAACATTAAGTTGTTTAAATAGAAAAGCAAAATTAAATATTGAAAGTTATTCAAATGAAACAATATATTTTACTCATACTATTCATTCCCAGTTCAATTCTGGTTTTCGGTCAAAAAGAACGAAAGTTTATCAGGCAAGGAAATAGATTGTATAACCTAGCAATTGAACAAAGCGATTCTACAGGTGTAGATTCTATCAATTTTGCCAATGCCGAGGTTGAATACAGAAAAGCCTTTGAAGTACGTCCCGACGATGTGAAAGCACCTTTTAATATTGGGAATGCTCAATTTAAGCAGAATAGAATGGAAGAAGCATCGTCGCAATACGAAGAAGTATTAGCAATGGCTACCAACAAAGAAGACAAAGCAAAGGCATATTTCAATTACGGAAATGCTTTGTTGGGACAACAAAAGTTAGAAGAAAGTATTGAGGCCTACAAAAATGCATTAAGGAATAACCCCACAGATGTTGAAGCAAAATACAATTTGGAATTTGCTCGAAAAATGAAAGAACAAAAAGATAAGCAACAGCAGCAACAGGATCAAAATAAAGATAAAGATCAGAATAAGGATAAGGATAAGAATAAAGATAAAGATCAAAAGGACAACAAGGATCAGAACAAAGACAAAAAAGATCAAGACAAAAAGGACCAAGATAAAAAAGATCAGAACAAGGATCAACAAAACAAGGATCAAGAAAAGAAGGACAAACAAGAACAACAGCAACAACCAAAAATATCGCGTCAGAATGCTGAGCAAATGTTAAAGGCCTTGCAAAACGACGAGAAAAAAACACAAGAGAAGGTAAAAAAAGCCAAGGCGGCTAAAGCAAAATCATCAAAACCTGAAATTGACTGGTAAATACTCCTTTGATGTATTACACTTTATAAGTTAGTTTTATATTTTTACAGCATGCAAAAAATGAGAATGGTTAAAAAACTATTAGTCATATTACTTTTATTCATTGGCATTAGAACTTTTGCCGAGGATACGAAATTTACAATGAAAGCCCCTGGTATTGTTTCAGCTGGCGATCAGTTTAGTTTAACCCTAATGCTTAATGCAAAGGGTGAAGACCTGAGAATGCCTAAAATCGAAAACTTTGATATACTGATGGGACCAAGTGTATCTCAAAGCAGAAGCTTTCAGAGTGTGAATGGTAAAATGACGCAATCGATTAGTTATACTTATACCTATATTTTAAGAGCAAATAAAGTTGGCACGTACAGCATCTCTCCAGCAGCAATAAAATCGAAACGTAAAATATACGAATCGAACTCAATTTCTATTGAAGTAATACAAGGTCGTAAACCAGCGACTAATTCCTCTAATAACCAACAGGGGACAACTGCGAGTACATCGAAAGATAACCTTTTCATTCAATTTGAAACCGACAAAAAATCGGTATTTAAAGGTGAAATGATTAATACAACTTTCAAATTATACAGTAGAGTTAATTTATCAATAGTGGATCAAACGCTTCCCTCTTTAGAAGGATTTTGGACACAGGATATTGATATTCCTTCGGCCGACCAAACCCGCACGCAAGAGGCAGTTGATGGAGTAATATATAATGTTTATACCTTACAAAAGAAAGTACTAATTCCACAGCAAACAGGTACATTAACAATTGAACCGGCAGAAATGGTATTCAACATTCAGCAAAGGGTTCGTTCACAAAATGTATTCGACGATTTCTTTGGATCAGTTCAAAACATAAAAACCGAAGTAAAATCGAAACCTATTCCAATAACAGTTAAGGAACTGCCCTCTACTCCTCAAGGTTTTAAAGGAGCAGTTGGTAAATTCTCTGTTACTTCAAGTATCGACAAAGCTAGTATAACTGCCAACGAAGCCATTACGCTTAAAGTAAGAGTTGATGGAAATGGAAACTTAAAACACATCAATCCATTTGATTTTAACTTTCCACCCGATTTTGAAGTATACGATGCTAAAACATCGTACAATTTTAAAGCATCGGAATCAGGCATAATTGGTTCAACTACTTTCGAGCAAATTTTCATTCCTCGCTTTGCTGGCGATTATACAATTCCAGCTCAAAAATTTGTTTATTTCGAGCCTCGCTCAAAAACGTATAAAACAGTATACACCAAACAATTCGACATTCATGTTGAACGTGGTGCCGACGACCAGAATACTACCGTTGTAAGTTCCTTATCGAAAGAGAACCTAAAGTTCATTGGTGAAGACATTCGATACATTAAACAAGATGATTTGAATCTCAGTAAAATGAATAATACATTTTTTGGGAGTACATTGTTTTATGCATCGTTCGCTGGATCATTGCTAGCTTTCATATTACTTATTCTATTCCAGAAAAAACGTTTACGGGAAAATTCGAACCTTGCTTTAATGCGTAATAAAAAAGCGAGTAAAATGGCACGTAAGCATCTTAAAGCAGCTGCAGTATGCGTAAAAAACAATAACAAGGATGAATTTTTTGATGCATTGTTAAAAGCATTCTGGGGATACTTAAGCGATAAGCTAACACTACCATTTTCGGAACTGAGTAGAGATAATGCACGCACAACCCTTGCACAATACAGTGTTGATGAAACTACAATTGAAGAATTCATTTCAGTAGTTGACACTTGCGAAATGGCCAAATTTGCACCTACAGCAGTTAGCGACTCAATTGATGAGCTTTACAAAAAAGGAAGTAAGTTAATTGCAAGGTTTGAAAAACAAATACGTAAAAAAGCACAATAATGAAGAAGTTATTCTATACTATATTTTTATGAGCTATTGTTGTTCTCTCTCAAGCACAACCAATTGATTCCCTTAAAAAAGCGAACGACTTTTATGCTGAAAACAAAATACAAGAAGCTATAAATAGCTATGAAAACATTATTAACCTTGGGTATGAATCGGCTACTCTTTATTACAATTTAGGAAATGCTTATTTTAAAAATAACGACCCCATTAATGCTTTAGTAAATTTCGAACGAGCCAAATTACTAAATCCAAATGACGAAGATATTCAATTTAACCTCGATCTAGTAAATCAATTTGTAATTGATAAAATTGAACCACTGCCCCAGCCTTTTTTCGTAAATTGGATGATTGCTTTTACAAATATTTTCGACTCAAATACATGGGCAACGTTAAGTGTTATTAGTTTTATAGTATGCCTTCTTTTTGCATTAGGCTTTGTATTTCTGCGTGCAGTTAATCTCAAGAAAATTTCTTTTGCATTAGGTATCGTAATGTTGCTGTTTTCAATATCAAGCTTTGTTTTCGCTTCGAATCAAAAAGAAAAACTGACCAATCACAATCATGCAATTGTGTTTTCACCTTCGGTTACAGTAAAAGCTGAACCAAATAAAAGTAGTGTCGATTTATTCGTTATTCACGAAGGTCTTAAAGTTGAAATATTAAAAGTGGTAAACAGCTGGATGGAAATAAAACTGGAAGACGGCAACCGCGGTTGGATCCATTCTGACGAACTCAAAATCATTTAATTCAATCCAAGAAAACATTAACTTATGTGAGCTCGGCCTAAGCATTTAATAAACTTGTTATTGGCAAGTAATTATGTGTCAATGGCCTTTTGATCACGAGTCATTTAGTCAAATAGACATTCGTAAAAATAAGGATATAGTCTCAAAAAATGACTTTTCTCCAATGACCAATTACTGGTCAGTTTATCCTCAGATGTTGAATCTTTATCATACATCTAAATACCTTGAATTTCTTGAAAAATATGAAATTCCTTATGTTGTCAGATATGTATTCAAGCCAGTAGAAGATAGAATTGTGCCGTTAGGCACTGGATTTGGGTAGAATACTGAATAACAAGAACGACATTGTCCCGTACGGGAAGAAACACAGTGTTCCGATTCTTCTATCCACATTGGATCCCTAACGGGATTTGTTTTAGATCAGCAGAACATTGAGTGGATGCTATCTTAATAATACTATTTTTAAAAACAAGAAAAGGAATAGCAAATTGTTGCTATTATTAAAATGGCCACGAATACCGAATTTTATCCCGATAATTCGGAACGTGATTCGTGTTATTTCAAAATACACTTATAATTAAGGTGTATCTCACCGAAATTAACAAGTAAAAATAGTTTGCATTTTGAAACGTTCAAGTAATTTATCGATTGTGCTATCGATTTATCATTTATCTCAGAAATAGCTTTTACCTCTAAAATTATTTAATCACAAAAAGTCAGCATAAAATTTATGTGGTAACACTGTCTCTTTGTAGTTTACAACATATTCTTTTTCCCTTTTGAATGGAATATTGGTATTATATACCTCCTTGCAGATTCCTATGATTCTGTAGCTTTCTGTTTTGCAGATAATATTTGTAATATCAATACAATTCGTGGCTTTATTAATTTGAATCCGTGATTTGATTATTTGGATATCCACTAGCAATACTTCTATTTTAAAATATAGTCTCAAATTAACTTATACTATATTCTCAATACTCACGTTCTTCTTTTATTACTTCACTCAATAATAAATATATGTAAGCATTCTACCCCATTTAATTAATACCTTAAATCCGCAACTAGATTATTTGGTTGATTCTTTTATAAATTATAGGTTTATGATTGTGAAATATTGCTAAATTTCTTGCTTATTCTTGCTTAAATGTCAGAATTCCTCTTGGAATAACTTAGGCAAGGTTGAGACTGTGACACATTTTAGTTTTGTCTTTATTTAATTGCTTCAATTTCTTATTTGCCATACAATGAGGTTTTTGGGTTTTACTACAAGACAGACCTATCCTATGCTTAACTCATAGATCAGGCTTTCACTCCAATAAAAGATGGTATTTTTTAGCGGTAAATAGCTTTAAGATATGTTGCCTACCTTGTTTTATCCATTTTGAAGGAACAACCACAAAACGGTATATGAATTTCTTAAGTCGGAAGTTTGGTTTAATGAATTCCACCCTTTTACTGATGTAATCGGTCAAGTAATGGAACATGTTTCGGCATATGGCCATCATTATCAAAAAAACAGTATTCTGTTCCAAGAAGGAGAACGGCATCTTTTTCCAAAGAAAGTCATTGTTCATTTCATCAAATACACGTTCGCTTTCTCCCCTTGCATTGTAGAATAAGATAACATCCAAGTCTGTCATGTGAGTTTCATTGGTCATGATTGCTCTGTATTTAAAGGCGTCACCGGTATAAAGATCCCCTTGTCCATCTTGAGTTTTTTCGCGGCTAACGACATAACGATAAGGCTTATTCCATCCAAAAGGGGTGTATTGTATCGATGCAACTTGATATTTTTTAAAGCCTATTTCTACATCTTCCCATGTATCGACTTCTTTGATCTTATTGTAAAGGCTGGAACAACGTTGTGCTCGAATAAAGAAATACTCACTGTTGGCTTCGACCACTGGAATGACCGTCCTATCAAACGAACCGCAATCCATACGACTATATTTGGGTCGTATCCCAAACTCCTTCAAAATAGAATATGCACGCTTAAGTGTCTGGTCTTGTTTGTATTTTACATTGCTGTTGCCGTTCCTGTTTTCGATATAAACAGGGTGATTTCCAATGGTGGCTATTCCGGGGAAATACCCATCTGCCTTTTTATAGCTGCGCTTTGAGTCGTATTTGTTAGTAGGAATGAATTGGTTGTCGTAATCAAATATATAGCCTTTGTTCTTTGGTTTAAGCTGTTTGCTATCCACCAATAATCTGACCATTAGTTTGTTCATTTTTGTGTTTACATTGAAATCGTGTTCAATGCCCGTATCGGAAACGTAAGTTTCCTTTGGTGTGGATAGCTCTTTTTGCATGCGCAATAAAGTATCGGCAGAACACACCTCAAATTCTTTTATTTGTCCCAACTCCTTGCGAAGGTTTTCGGTGATATCCTCAGCACATTCACCACCACAAAGGGTTAAGAGAAAATATGAACGTATTAAATCACTATAAGAATAAATAGCCTTGCCACCTCTTTCGCCAAGTTCTTGGTTGATGGTTTTGTACAGCGTGGTGCTACCAATAATATGGTCTGCGAAATTTATTCCGCCAAAAGAGTTGATATTTTCCTTAGAATATGTATTTTTCATCAGCTACGATGTTTTCACCTAAACAGGTGAAAATATTTTAATCGTGCAAGCCTTATAAGTGTTTATTTATGGGGCTTGCCGATTATTCCAAATATTTACGTGCGGATACTAGGTTGTAACAAACGACAGTTAAGAAACTAGTCGTTACAGAAGAGTGGGAGAGGTTTATGCTGGTTAATTATTTACTTTAGCAGAATGATTACAACAAGCAATAATTTAAATAGGTACGAATGAAAATTCTCTTAAACTGTCTTCCTCCTGCTGATATTCATACTCCTTCGATTTCACTTTCTATTCTGAAGAAGTTTATGAACCACAAAGGTGTGGATACCGAAGTTAAATATTGGAATTTTGGTTTATCACCTATGTTGGAATATTCCGATAGTGAGGACAGTGAGGTAAGGTTGCTTCCTTTTTTGTCTATTTTAAACGATCGAAATAACAACACAAAAGGCAATCACCGCATTTTAGCTTTTCTTCAAAAATTGCAACCCAAATACAAAACTTATGGGCCCGGTTATTATGACGAGTTTCTCCAAAAAGCGAAGGCCGATATTTTACGCACTTTAGAAAAGGAAATTGAAAACATCAATTTTAGTTCCATTCAAGTTTTTGGAATTAGTGCAAAATACAGTCAATGGATACCTGGTATTTTACTGGCTGAGTTGGTGAAAAAAGTTGCCCCACATGTAAAGGTGTTAGTGGGTGGTTTTGGCAATGCGAAGGTTGCCCAGGAAGCTATGCAGATTTGCCCTTATTTCGATTTAACTACATGGGGCGAAGGTGAATATCCCTTGTTGCAGTTGCAGCTTGAGTTAGAAAAAGACACAACTGATTATTCTCTTGTTCCCCGTTTAATGTATCGAGACGATGGTATTTTAAAAGAGTCGCTGCACAAACGAAGTGAATATCTCGATTTTGAAAATTATCTTTACCCTGACTATTGTGACTTTTTTAATAATTATCCGTATTCCAAACAACTTGAGAAAGTAAGTTTACCCATAAACACCATCCGTTCATGTCATTGGTTAAAATGCAAATTTTGTGATTTCAATGAGGGTTACAAATTAAGAATGAGAAAGCCCGAGTGTATTGTTCAGGAAATGGAACACCTTAGTGCCACTTATGGTATAACTTGTTTTTCATTCGTCGATAGCGATACTTTTGGTAACCTTGAGCACTTTAACAAACTGCTGGATTTAATTATTGAGCTTAAATTGAAATCGGGCAACGATTATGTTTTATGGGCTGAAATTATTCCTAATAAACAATTTACTTCAAAAATGTTTGAAAGGATTGTAATCGCTGGATTTAAAAATCTTTTTATTGGTTACGATGGCATTTCAGATTCCCTACTTCATAAGATGAACAAAAGCAACAGCTTTTCCGACAATTTATTCTTTGTAAAGCAATGTATCAAAAATGGCATCGATCCATATGTCAATGTGATTAAACACATTCCCAACGAAACAGAGGGGGATTTACAGGAAGGCATCGATAATTTGCATTATACCCGATTTTTCTACAACGATCCGATCGTATCATTTTCACATAATTTTGTTCCTCTAGTGTTGTCTTCCATGAGTAAGTACTACGGCATCCTATCCGAAGAGCAACGTGAAAACTATAGTTTCGATTCGATGACGTACTTGTTGCCCGACTATTTTCCAAGCAACGATAAACGGTTTCACTTATTTCGATACGAAAATACAAATCCGCTTAATCGTACCGAATGGGACAATTTGGTAGAAGTAGAAAAGTACTACAAAGAAAATCGTTTTACATACAAAGTGCAGGTTGACAAAGGGATATTATACTATACCGAGTATTGTAATAATGAAGAAATTGAAAATCTGGTGTTTAGCGAACCTGAATATTTGGCTGTGCTTAAGGCAACACAACAACAAGTTTTGACTTTCGATGATCTTCTCAATGAAGTAGCTAAAAAAGTAAGTGGTCTTTCGAAGGAAAGATGGATTGAGGTTCTTTCTCATTTAAAACAAGAACACCTTATTTATTGCAACAACAAATTCTCAAACATCGTTTCGTTAATCGATTTCTAGTGAATTTATTCAGAGTATCAAGTATCGAGATCCAAGAGTCAGGTTTATAGCTGTTTTCATGTTCAATTGAATTTAGCTGCATTTTGATGTCATTTAATTCATTTCTTTAAGTTATTCCTTTTGCGGTTTACAACAGAATATGCTTAATTTTCCATAATCAAATTAAGTACTGAAACTTGTGATCTGTGAATGAATGGTTACAAAAACAATACCCCGAGACAGTGTCTCAGGGTATTGTTTTAAGTTTGCTTTTTACGCATATTCGTTTTCAGCCCAAGGGGTAGGGGATTTTACATTGCAAAGAAATATTCCTTATTTATTTCAATGAATTTTTCAATTCCATAATTAGGTCATACGATTGTTGAATCTGCTCTTCGGTAATTTTACCTTCATTAATGAGTTCTTTAATGAAAGTTATTGCCTGCGGCACAATATCTTCGTTGTAGGAGGTAGTATTATTCGAAAATAGTAATACGTCACATCCTGCATTTATTGCCTTTTCGATAGCTTCTTTTTGTCCATAATTATCGGTTATAGCTCCCATCTCCATTGCATCTGAAACAATTACACCGTTGTACTCAAGTTGCTCACGTAACATTCCTGTAAGAATCTTTTTCGACAAAGTTGCTGGATAATCAGCATCTAAATTCAGATTAAACACATGAGCAGTCATAATCATTTCACATTTTTGTTCTCCTATTAATTGCTTATAGGGCTCTAATTCAATTTCTTTCCACGTTTCCGAAAGGTCAACCAATCCCAAATGCGAATCAGCAGAAGCACTTCCATGTCCTGGAAAATGTTTACAACAAGTCAAAATTCCATTGGCCTTGTGTTCATCAATATAAAGTCCAGCATGAAAAACTACCGTATCGACATTGGCAGAGAAACTTCTTTCTAAGGCTCCAATTGCAGGGCTTTCGGGGTTTAAATTAAGGTCAACTACTGGAGCAAAATTAATATTGATCCCCATCGATTTTAATGTTGATGCTATTAATGCTGCATGGTAGCGAGTAGAATCTTCGTTATTCAATTGCCCTAGATACTGAGCTGAAACCGAAGCTGGAAAGCTATAACTTGCTTTTAGTCGATTTACAATTCCACCTTCTTGATCTATTGCAATAAACAGATTCTCTTTACTGTAATGCTTCAAATCGGCCGTCAATTGTTTTAACTGCTCGGGCGATTCAATGTTACGAGGGCTCGATTGAGATGGGACATCCTTCTCATATAAAATTACCCCGCCCAAATTATAATCCTCCAAATCAGATACAATGTGATGGTCGTAAGAGATTGTTGTTCCACGAAATCCAACAAGCAACATCTGACCAATCTGATCATCAAGCCCAACCTTTTGCTCTTCGTCTTTTTCGCAACTAATAAAAATAAAAACGATAACAATAAAAAAAACTCCCCAATTCATATAATTTCTCAGAATCAATTTTAACATTCTTGATTGTTCTCTTTATTAAGAACTATGCAAAGGTACTGTAACTTCAATAAATCATAATTACTTATCTTAATAAAATAACACTAGTGTCCGATTAAAAAAATTATGTTGGGCTATGGCCCATAATTGGGGGTATTTCAATAGACCCGACATTAATGTCGGGGTAATGTATATTTCTTTGAAGAAAGGGCTTTAGCCCAATCAGATAATAAGTCGCTCACTTGACTTGACATAAATCAGACAACAGTGATAAAATAACTCAAGTTTCGCAGTTAAATTAAAATATTAAATATGAGACACATACAGCATGCTGTGTTTTATATAGTGCTATTAATGTGAAAGTTAAAATTTCCATTTCTAATAATTAAAACTATGGGCATTTTCGATAATAGCACAATCCGATATTATTCCTCTGGCTTTTCTACCTATAAGTAGATCTGATTATTTTCAAATAATTGTTATCT